>NZ_JAPVZM010000011.1:0-74213 GCF_041432335.1 Streptococcus sp. 20925_1_24
TGTGAGAATGACGTTTTTCAGAGTCTTATACTCAATGAAAATCAAAGAGCAAACTAAGAAGCTAGCCACAGGTTGCTCAAAACACTGTTTTGAGGTTGCAGATGGAAGCTGACGTAGTTTGAAGAGATTTTCGAAGAGTATTATTTTGCCAATCCTTCAGCAATCTTGTCAAGGTTGTATTTCATCATGTTGTAGTAGCTGTCGCCTTCTTTACCTTGTTCTGCGATAGAGTCAGTAAAGATTTGTGCGTAGATTGGGATATTTGTATCTTGTGAGACAGTCTTCATTGGACGGTCATCTACACTTGATTCTACAAAGAGTGATGGAACTTTTGTTTGGCGAAGTTTTTCAACCAAGGTCTTGATTTGTTCAGGTGTTCCTTCTTCTTCAGTATTGATTTCCCAGATGTAGGCACTTGGGACACCATAGGCTTTAGAGAAGTATTTGAATGCTCCTTCGCTGGTTACAATGAGTTTCTTTTCAGCAGGGATGTTATTAAATTTATCCTTACTTTCTTTATCAAGTTTGTCTAACTTATCAGTATATTCTTTGAGATTTTTTTCATAGAATTCCTTGTTGTTAGGATCTTTAGCGCTCAATTGTTTGGCGATATTTTTAGCAAAGATAATTCCATTTTCAAGGTTAAGCCAAGCGTGTGGGTCTTCTTTACCTTTTTCATTTTTTCCTTCAAGGTAGATAACATCAACGCCTTCGCTGACTGCAAAGTAGTCTTTGTTTTCAGTTTTCTTAGCATTTTCTACCAATTTGCTAAACCAAGCATTGCCACCTGTTTCAAGGTTGATACCGTTATAGAAAATGAGGTCAGCCTCAGAAGTTTTCTTAACATCTTCAGGGAGTGGTTCGTATTCGTGTGGGTCTTGTCCAATCGGAACGATACTGTGAAGATCAATCTTGTCACCAGCAATATTTTTAGTAATATCAGCGATGATTGAGTTTGTAGCAACAACTTTTAGTTTTTGACCAGAAGCTGCATCTTTTTTTCCGCTAGCACATGCTACAAGAGCAATAACGGAAAGAAAGAGAACGAGTAATGTACCTAATTTTTTCATTAGATCCTCCAATTTATTGGGGTTTTGCCCCTTATTTTAACAAATGTTTATTTTTCAGTTTCAAATATCGTTGTTTAGGAGAGATAAAGAAACTGATTAAGAAGAAGCTAGCAGCTGTAAGTACGATGCTAGAACCAGCTGCTAAGTTTAAACTATAGCCAATAAAGAGTCCCAAAACTGAAGCTGTAGCTCCAAAGGTTGAGGAAAGGAAAATCATACTTTTCAGGCTATTAGCATACAGATAAGCAGTTGCAGCTGGGGTAATCAGCATGGCTACAATCAGGATAGTTCCAACACTTTGCATGGCTGTCACAGACACGAGAGTCAGGAGTATCATGAGGAGGTAGTGATAGAAATTGACAGGCATTCCCATGGCTTTAGCCAGAAGTTCATCAAAGGAAGTTATCAAGAGTTGCTTGAAGAAAATCCAGATTAACAAGAGAATGACCGCCCCTACGCCCATAGTGATAAACATATCCGTATCTTGGACGGCTAGAATATTACCAAAAAGGATATGGAAAAGGTCAGTTGAACTTTTAGCGACACTAATCAAGATGATACCGAGGGCTAAGAAAGAAGAAAAGGTAATGCCGATGGCGGTATCGCTTTTGATAATCGAGTTCCCCTTGATGTAGGTAATGATGATAGCAGCTAGCAATCCAAAGACAATGGCTCCGATAAAGAAGTCAACTCCCAAGATAAAGGAGAGGGCTACACCTGGTAAGACAGCATGTGAAATAGCATCTCCCATGAGTGACATCCCACGTAGAATGATGAAACATCCCACAGCTCCAGCTACGACCCCGACGACAATAGCTGTTATCAAGGCATTTTGTAGGAAATGGAATTTTTGCAATCCATCGATAAATTCTGCAATCATAGGTCACCTCCATTGAAAAAGAGTCGATTACCGTAAGCTTCTTTGAGATTGGCTTCGGTAAAGGTTTCTTTGGTCGGACCAAAGGCAATCACTTCTCGATTGACAAGTAAGACTTGATCGAAGTAGTGGGAAACCTTGCTGAGGTCGTGGTGAACGATGAGAACCGTCTTACCAGCTTTTTTCAAATCTCTCAGCGTATTCATGATGATTTCCTCACTGACAGAGTCAATCCCAACAAAGGGTTCATCCAAGAGGATATAGTCGGCTTCCTGAACCAAACATCTGGCAATCAAGACCCGCTGGAACTGACCTCCAGACAGTTGACTGATTTGCCGTTCAGCATAGTCAGCTAGACCGACGATTTCAAGGGCTTCTTGCACTTTCTTCCAATGTTTAGCCTTTAAACTGTGAAAGAGAGGGATAGAGGGAAAGAGTCCTAACGAGACACATTCCTTGACCTTGATGGGAAAGTTGTAGTCGATATTGATTTTTTGTTCGACATAGGCAATTCGGTGTAAGGATTTTTTAACTTCCTTGTCATCGAGAAATGCCTGACCTTGATGTGGGATAATTCCCAGCATACCTTTTAATAATGTTGATTTCCCAGCACCGTTTGGACCAATGATTCCGGTAATTGTTGGTCCTTGGAGCACTAGTGAAATATCCTTAAGTGCCAACGTTTCTTTGTAGGAGACACTAAGGTTTTCGATACGTATCATAAACTTGTATTCCTCCTGCCTCTTAATATACATTAAAAAAAAAATTAAGTCAAGTTAATTTTTAAAAAAATTAAAATAATAACTGAAAAATGATGGAAAAGGAAAGTTCATTTTTAATTGCATTCCAAGGTAATTTTTGTTAAGCTAAAAACAAGTACAAATGAAAGCGAGAACACGATGACACGTTATCAAGATGATTTTTATGATGCAATCAATGGAGAATGGCAGAAGACAGCTGAAATCCCAGTAGATAAGTCTCAAACGGGAGGTTTTGTTGATTTAGATCAGGAAATTGAAGACCTGATGCTGGCGACAACAGACAAGTGGTTGGCAGGAGAAGAGGTGCCTGAGGATACTATCTTGGCAAACTTTGTCAAATACCACCGCCTAGTTCGCGATTTTGACAAGAGAGAAGCTGACGGTATCAAACCTGTCTTACCACTCCTTAAAGTATTCCAAGAATTAGAGACTTTTGCGGATTTTACAGCTAGACTAGCAGAGTTTGAACTTGCAGGAAAACCGAACTTCCTTCCTTTTGGTGTATCGCCAGACTTTATGGATGCTAGAATCAATGTTCTATGGGCTAGTGCTCCAAGCACAATTCTGCCAGATACGACCTACTATGCTGAAGACCATCCTCAGCGCGAAGAGCTCTTGACTCTTTGGAAAGAAAGCAGTGCAAATCTTCTCAAGGCATATGATTTCTCTGATGAAGAAATTGAAGACTTGTTAGAGAAAAGACTAGAATTGGACCGTCGAGTTGCGGCAGTGGTGCTCTCTAATGAAGAAAGTTCAGAATATGCTAAACTCTACCATCCATATTCTTATGAAGATTTCAAGAAATTTGCGCCTGCCCTACCTTTGGATGACTTCTTCCAAGCCGTTCTTGGACAAGTGCCAGACAAGGTTATTGTAGATGAGGAACGTTTCTGGCAAGCAGCAGAGCGATTCTATAGTGAAGAGGCATGGCCTCTCCTTAAGGCAACCTTAATTTTAAGTGTTGTTAATCTCTCAACCAGCTATTTAACAGAAGAAATTCGTGTCTTGTCAGGTGCCTATAGCCGTGCGCTTTCAGGAGTTCCAGAAGCCAAAGACAAGGTCAAGGCGGCTTATCAACTAGCACAAGGTCCTTTCAAACAAGCCTTGGGTCTCTGGTATGCCCATGAAAAATTCTCTCCAGAAGCCAAGGCAGACGTAGAGAAAAAAGTGGCAACCATGATTGATGTCTATAAGGAACGTTTGGCTAAAAATGACTGGCTGACTCCTGAAACTCGTGACAAGGCCATCGTCAAACTCAATGTCATCAAGCCTTATATCGGTTACCCAGAAGAATTGCCAGAACGCTACAAGGACAAGGTAGTGGATGAAACGGCTAGCCTTTTTGACAATGCTCTATCCTTTGCGCGTGTGGAAATCAAGCACAGTTGGAGCAAGTGGAACCAGCCTGTAGACTACAAGGAGTGGGGCATGCCTGCTCATATGGTCAATGCTTACTACAATCCACAGAAGAACCTAATTGTCTTTCCAGCAGCTATTTTACAAGCACCTTTCTATGACTTGCATCAGTCATCTTCTGCTAACTACGGTGGTATTGGGGCAGTTATTGCCCATGAAATTTCCCACGCCTTTGATACCAACGGAGCATCCTTTGATGAAAATGGTAGCCTCAAGGATTGGTGGACAGAGAGCGACTATGCTGCCTTCAAGGAGAAAACACAAAAAGTTATTGACCAGTTTGATGGACAGGATTCTTATGGAGCAACCATCAACGGTAAATTGACTGTATCAGAAAATGTGGCTGACTTGGGAGGAATCGCAGCAGCGCTTGAAGCAGCTAAGAGAGAACCAGACTTCTCAGCAGAAGAGTTCTTCTACAACTTCGGTCGCATCTGGCGCATGAAAGGTCGTCCAGAATTTATGAAACTTTTGGCTAGCGTCGATGTGCACGCACCAGCCAAACTCCGTGTCAATGTGCAAGTACCAAACTTCGATGATTTCTTTACAACCTATGATGTCAAAGAAGGAGACGGTATGTGGCGTTCACCAGAAGAGCGCGTGATTATTTGGTAATGCAAAAAATCTAGTCATAAGAAAAAGGCATCCAATCAGGTGTGAAAGCCTTGATAGGATGCCTTTTATAATGGAAAGAATTGCTGTATAGTTTACTTATACTCTTTGAAAATCTCTTCACCGACGTCAGCTTTATCTGCAACCTCAAAGCGGTGCTTTGAGCAACCTGCGGCTAGTTTGCTCTTTGTTTTTCATTGAGTATTAAATTGCGAAATTGATTGTCATTATTTTACTAGAAAAAAGGATTGAAGGTCTTTTCGTGAGCGATGGTAGTAGCTGGACCATGCCCTGGATAGACATCGTAGTTTGGTAGAGTGAAAAGTTGGGTTTGGATACTATGGAGAAGTTGCTCCGTACTACCAGTTGGAAGGTCGGTCCGCCCGATTGTTTCACGGAACAAAGCATCTCCTGTCAAGACTAGGTGAGCATCAGGAAAGACGATAGAAACGCCGCCGATAGAGTGACCTGGTGTTGGCAAGACGGTGAAACGAAATTCCTCTAATTGGTATTCTTTATGAAAGACAAAAGTGTGTTCAGCAGGTTTTGCGACCACATCCGCCATATCATCGTGGCGAGGTAGCCCAGAGAGATTATCGACAGGAGTGTAGAGCCAACTGGCTTCACTCTCTGCGATATAGACAGGAGGATTGCCAAAAGTCTCACGAACCAAGTCCAAGCTCATGATATGGTCATAATGGGCGTGGGTCAATAGAATGGCACAGATCGGTTTGTTGATCTTTTCTATTGTCTGACGAATGGCTTCCCAATGGCTGCCAGGATCTACCACGATAAGGTGCTTTTCACCTTCTAGGTAATAGGTGTTTTCATAGGCAACAGGATTCACGGTTTTATGGATTTTCATACTAGTTCCAATCTCAAAGAATGTACTAAGATAAGTATAGCACAGTTAGGGAGAATAGGTAAGGATTTAGAATGAACTTAAAAACCAGCATGACTGGATGAAGACAGGCTGGTTATCAATTTATCAATATTGGAGAGGTGTCAATTGCCCTTCATAGGTTGCATAAACTCCGTCATTAGCTTGTTTGATAGATGTGATGTTTAGAGTGCCACCGTAGTTAGCTTCTCGTTTATCGCTATATTCACTATAAATTATCCTATTGGGTAGGTTCTGGTCGTTAGCATAGTATTGAACGACTGTTTTTTTATAACTTTGCTGGCTGAATAGGAACAGGCAGCTAACTCCTAACACTAGGAGAGCAAAGATAGAAATAGCAGTTTTTTTCATAGGTGTTCTCCTTATAAACTAAAGGATAAAAGAAAGTATCTTGAGGATTTTAATTCTAAAATCCAGTCAAGGTACCAGTGTATGTGACACGAGTTCCACCGTTTATCTTTCGTATATTCAATGGAATTGGGGAAGTCAGAAAGTCTTTGGGTTACAATATGGTTTCCGTTTCTCTATCTCTCCTTCTATCACCTAAGTTTAAAATCTAACTTCGTAATATATTATAGACTAATAATTCAGAATTATCAAGCAATTCTGGATTATTTTTTTCCTATTCTGTTCCAATCTAGTTTTCATATTCTTAAAAAAGTGATAAAATGGTAGGAAGAATTGGAGAGTAGAGATGCCAAAAGAAGTGAATTTAACAGGCGAAGAAGTTGTCGCCTTAACCAAAGAATATTTAACGGAAGAGGATGTCCATTTTGTCCATAAGGCCTTGGTTTATGCTGTTGAATGCCACAGTGGCCAGTATCGAAAATCTGGCGAACCTTACATTATTCACCCTATCCAAGTGGCAGGTATTTTAGCCAAGCTCAAGTTGGATGCTGTAACGGTTGCCTGTGGTTTCTTGCATGATGTGGTAGAAGATACAGATGCGACCTTGGACGATTTGGAAAGAGAGTTTGGTCCCGATGTGAGGGTAATCGTCGATGGGGTTACCAAACTTGGTAAGGTCGAGTACAAATCGATCGAGGAGCAGTTGGCTGAAAATCATCGCAAGATGCTCATGGCCATGTCTGAGGACATCCGCGTTATCTTGGTCAAACTATCTGACCGCTTGCACAATATGCGGACCCTGAAACACCTTCGAAAAGACAAGCAGGAGCGCATTTCTAAAGAAACCATGGAGATCTATGCCCCACTTGCCCACCGTTTGGGGATTTCCAGTGTCAAATGGGAATTGGAAGACCTGTCTTTCCGTTATCTCAATCCGACAGAGTTTTACAAGATTACCCATATGATGAAGGAAAAGCGCAGAGAGCGTGAAGCCTTGGTGGATGAGGTAGTCACAAAATTAGAAGACTATACGACGGATCGTCACTTGAAAGGGAAGATTTACGGTCGTCCCAAGCATATTTACTCTATTTTCCGCAAAATGCAGGATAAGAGAAAACGGTTTGAGGAAATCTATGACCTAATTGCCATTCGTTGTATTTTGGATACCCAAAGTGATGTGTATGCCATGCTTGGTTACGTGCATGAACTTTGGAAACCCATGCCTGGTCGTTTCAAAGACTATATCGCTAACCGCAAGGCCAATGGTTATCAGTCTATCCATACGACTGTCTATGGGCCAAAAGGACCGATTGAGTTCCAGATTCGAACTAAAGCCATGCACGAGGTGGCTGAGTACGGGGTTGCGGCTCACTGGGCTTATAAGAAAGGTGTTAAGGGACAGGTTAACAGCAAGGAATCGGCTATTGGGATGAACTGGATCAAGGAGATGATGGAGCTTCAAGACCAGGCTGATGATGCCAAGGAATTTGTGGACTCTGTCAAGGAAAACTATTTGGCTGAGGAGATTTACGTCTTTACCCCAGATGGAGCTGTCCGTTCCCTTCCAAAAGATTCAGGACCGATTGACTTTGCCTACGAAATCCATACAAAAGTCGGGGAAAAAGCAACTGGTGCCAAGGTCAATGGCCGTATGGTTCCACTGACAACCAAGCTCAAGACAGGGGATCAGGTTGAAATTGTCACCAACCCTAACTCCTTTGGACCGAGCCGTGATTGGCTCAATATGGTCAAGACCAGCAAGGCTCGTAACAAGATTCGTCAGTTCTTTAAAAATCAAGATAAGGAATTGTCTGTCAACAAGGGTCGTGAAATGCTGATGGCTCAGTTCCAAGAAAATGGCTATGTGGCCAATAAATTCATGGACAAGCGCCACATGGACCAAGTTCTACAAAAGACTAGCTACAAGACAGAAGAATCCCTCTTTGCGGCCATCGGTTTTGGAGAAATCGGTGCTATTACCGTCTTTAACCGTCTGACTGAAAAGGAACGCCGTGAAGAAGAGCGTGCCAAGGCTAAGGCGGAAGCAGAAGAACTTGTCAAAGGTGGCGAGATCAAGGTTGAAAACAAAGAAACCCTCAAGGTCAAGCATGAGGGTGGTGTGGTCATTGAAGGAGCCTCTGGTCTCCTAGTGCGGATTGCCAAGTGTTGTAATCCTGTTCCGGGTGACGATATTGTTGGCTACATTACCAAGGGGCGTGGTGTGGCTATTCACCGTGTGGACTGTATGAACCTGCGTGCCCAAGAAAACTATGAGCAACGTCTCCTTGATGTGGAATGGGAAGACCAGTACTCTAGCTCAAATAAGGAGTATATGGCCCATATCGATATTTACGGCCTCAACCGTACAGGATTATTGAACGATGTACTGCAAGTTCTTTCAAACACAACCAAGAATATTTCAACGGTCAACGCCCAACCAACCAAGGATATGAAATTTGCTAATATCCATGTGTCCTTCGGCATTGCCAACCTCTCTACACTGACTACTGTCGTAGATAAGATTAAGAGTGTGCCAGAAGTCTATTCTGTCAAACGGACTAACGGTTAATTGCCCTAGCTCTTACTAGAAAGGCTATTATGAAAATCATTATCCAACGGGTTACAAAAGCCCAAGTAAGTATCGAAGGTCAGGTGCAGGGGAAAATCAACCAAGGCCTCTTATTGCTGGTTGGTGTTGGACCAGAGGACCAAGAGGAAGATTTGGACTATGCTGTGAGAAAGCTTGTCAATATGCGGATTTTTTCAGACGCAGAAGGCAAGATGAACCTGTCTGTCAAAGATATTGAAGGAGAACTCCTTTCTATTTCTCAGTTTACCCTCTTTGCGGATACTAAGAAAGGCAATCGTCCAGCCTTTACAGGTGCAGCCAAGCCTGATATGGCATCAGACTTCTATGACGCTTTCAATCAAAAATTAGCGCAAGAAGTACCCGTTCAGACAGGTATCTTTGGAGCGGATATGCAAGTTGAGCTGGTCAATGACGGACCAGTTACCATTATCCTAGATACTAAAAATAGATAAGAAAGACCAAGCCCAGTCGGCTTGGTTTTTCTCATCTATCATAAAATACTCCAAAATGAAATCGTTTCTTGATAGGCTTTTGGGAAGTCTCTTTTCAGTCTTTGGCTTATGCGATAGGAAGAGATGAGATGTCCTAGGATTAGGAGAGTTCCCTGAAGGAGAAGTGGCACACCACTCAAACATATCAAGGAGAGAATCATCAGGCTATCCCATAGAAGGATTTGTAAGGCAAAATGCCAGAATTTTGGTCTAATCTGGGAATAGAGGTGACTAAAGTGGTCACAAAGCTGGTTTGAAAGATAGGCCAATAGCACAGGGTGAAAGAAAATGAGCCAACCACTATAAATTAAAATCCAATCCCAAGTGAGCCCCTCTTTAAATGTCAAAAATGCCAGCATAATTCCATCGATGGCAAGGAGCTCAATGGTTTTGATGAAGATGATTTTTTTCATGCTAAAACCTCCTTTTTTCATCTGTTAGTGACGTAATATTGAATATAATTATTATACAATATTTAGTTGGAGTGTGAAAGCGTTTACTATCTTTTTTCTTTGAAACAAAGTATAAATTTCTAATTATCTTTTTATATTTTCTTAAATGCTCGTAAAGCCTTATTCTATGTGCTTTCGAGTATTTTTACTGTAGGAAGATACTTCACGTTTCTTTGCATATTTCCTCATGTCTTAGCTGTCAGAAGTGGTAAATAAGTAGTAAATTCATTTGTACTACTAAGCAACAAGACGCTCCTGTTGCTTCTCTTTATTCAAGCGTTTCATTTCTGCCATTGCAGAATCGAATGTTGCATGTGCGTAATAGTTCAGCGTCATGGCTATATTAGCATGTCCCATAATGTACTGTAATGCCTTTGGATTCATTCCTGCATTTGCATAGTTGGTACAGAATGTATGTCGCAAACTATGTGGAGTGATGTGTGGCAATTTATCCTCGTTATACTTATTGTATTTCTTAACAAGACCTTTCATCATGCCGTTGTAATCACTTGCCACTTTTGGATAGTTCTTTCTATTAAGAAAGAGGAAATCACTATATCCATCAATCTCAACACGCTTATCATTCTTTCGATTCGCTAACACTCGCTTAAATGCTTGATAGGCTTCTTCAACCATAGGAACTTGACGTTCGCCACTTTTGGTCTTTGGTGTTTCAATGTAGTACCCAATTTCAGTATCTCTCAATAGCTGATGGTCTATATTGACAAGACGATTCTCAAAATCTAAATCTGGAAGTGTCAAACCACCAAACTCTGAAATACGAAGACCTGTTTTTAAGAGTATCAGAATTTCATCATAATTTTTGCTGTAGGTTTTATCAGCTTTTGCAAAGGCTAACAGTTTTTCTTCCTGTTCTTCTGTTAGTACGGTCTTAGGGACAGTATCATCATCAAGAACTGCTTTCAGTTGAAAGTCAAATGGATTCTTCCGAACACAATCATCTTGTATAGCAATATAGAATGAAGCCTTTAAAGAACGTTTGTAGTTATTGATGGTTTGATAAGCATAACCATTTTCACTCATTCTAATAGCCCATTCTTTAGCGTCTGATGGCTTAATACTGTCAATACTTCTTACACCTAACTTGTCTTTCTTCAAAATATCCATAAGATATTTGCGTCCAGTTTCAGTGTTTTTTCTAACCTTTGGTCTTTGAGCGTTCTGTTTTGCGTAAAGCTGGCAGAGTGTCATTTTCTTTCCTACAACATCAATACCATCATGAATGTCTTTCTGTAACTCTGCGATTTTCTCTCTAAGTGAGATACAATCACGCTTTCCTGCTGGTACTAGGTCTGTAGCCACAAGTTTCCACGAGTAAACAAATTGCGGTTCTCCAAATGAATCTATATATTTGTATAAGTATCTTCCGTCTTTTCGTTGGCTCTCTCCAGTCTTTAAGATTCGACCTTTATTTTCACGTCTTTTTTCTGACATGGCATTTGCTCCTTTCCTTTATGGAAAGAGCCTTGATACGACTTAATACTATTTTATCATATACAAGACCCTTTGGCGACGCTAGATTGCGTCCAATGTATCTATAATTTTTTCAAATTGTTTTCGTTTAATCTGAATACGATTGCCATTCATAATCAGCCAATTTGCATTTTTATTTTCCTCTGCCAAGCGTCGTAGCTTGTTTTCGCCAATACGAAAATATTTTGACGCTTCTTCAATGGTTAGGGTATAACGTTCCCAAATAGGAATGTCAGTCTGCTTCATAAAATCCTCCTTTCCAAATCACTTATTTGGATTTCATAAAAGTTGTTTTACCAGCAATCGAACAGCTCTAGCAAAGCTCACGGGAGTTCCACCCCTGCATGGTTCTCATGTAGCCATACTCATTGCCTGCGACGCTTTTAACGCTCGGACTATTGACTGTATGGGAGTATCATTATCACGATAAGAAAGTCGTCGCTGGCAATCCTGCTAAAGATTGTTTTTCGGAACACTAACTGAAACGCTCGCTATCTTTAGAAGATAGGTCATGGCGGTTAGCTCCGTTGGCTCTTTTCTTATCGAAACGTATTCAATTACTTTTATTCAGTTTTCAAAGAACAATGGCTCGTTAGCCTATCAAAACACATTGAAAGCTCAATATGCTTTGATGGAATAACAAACCTCCCTGTTCGGGAAGCGTGGAATAGTATGGCACGCTTCCACGAAAAGAGAGAGGTTATTACTTAATTTCAAATGACAGAATCTTTGTAATCAGTCTGGTTTCCATTCTTCCACGTAAGACTTCATCAACGACCATACTTTGATTGCCATATTCATCTTTCATAAGTCGTAGGGAACGTTTCGTTATGTACCCTCTGTAATGATGTAGAATCTGGTTAATCGCTTCTGTATCGCCATCTGTTGCCTTTACAATGAGAGGAAAGGGAATCATAGGATATTGTGTTTTCATTCTTCAAATTCCTCCATAAACTTTTTGATTAAGGCTAGTCCACTGGTTCTATGCCGATAGACAGTAGAACGGTTCAATTTCAACAGGTCTGCAATTTCTGAATCGCTCATGTCCATAAAGTAAAACAGCAGTAGAATTTCACGTTTCTTGTCTGGCAACTCACGTAATGCTTCACTCAATAAATCATTTTCAACACCAACTGATATTCCATTGAGTGTAAAAATCTGAAAGTCAGTTGAATAGTTATCTGTTGTCGCAAACTGGCTAACAAGATAATCGCCAACATCAGAAAAGGACACTTCACGCTTTGCGATCCTTGAAAGATAAAGCAGATAATTCTTTCGCTCGTCTTCCATAGCACGTTTACAGATATAGTCAAACTGATTTTCTATTGTGGTCTGAAAAGAAGATGGTTTCATGTTTCTCACCCCCTTTCTGTCTAGGAAAGGAAGTGAGCCTTGCTCGTTTATCTCCTTTCACTCTTAGTCCCAATGTGAAAGGGGGATTTGTTGCATTACTGATAAATAAACTTTGTAAAAAAGTTCTGAATAGCCAAAAAAGCATATAAACAGATTTATTTCTCTGTTTACATGCTTCTGTTATTCTATCTATATGATTTATAAAACCACATTGGTGGACGTACTTATCTATTGCAGATAGACGACTTTTTTTGACAAGAACCCAATGTAAGGAAATTTATTGTATATGATGTACTTCATGGCGACGTTGACCTCCAACAAACCGCCATTTGGAAGTAATATACAATATTTTAACAGCGTAAATAGCACTACCATATAACGGTTTTTTTTATTGGCGTTTAGTAGTGCTTTTTATTAAATATAAACCTATAAACCATATAACACGTTTTTCTATACCTGTTTTTAATTCAGTAGGAACAATAAAATGTATAGAGGTGGTCTACTATGCGTAAAAAAGAAGATAAATATGATTTTAGAGCCTTTGGTTTAGCCATTAAAGAAGCTCGATTGAAACGAGGTTTAACTCGTGAACAAGTGGGAGCATTGATTGAAATTGACCCACGGTACTTAACTAATATTGAAAATAAAGGGCAACACCCCAGCATACAAGTTCTTTATGACCTTGTATCGTTACTTCATGTTTCCGTTGATGAATTTTTCTTACCTGCTAATAACTTGGTAAAAAGCACCCGACGATTACAGATAGAGAAATACATGGATAGCTTTACAGACAAAGAACTATCCTTAATGGAATCTTTAGCCAGCGGTATCAACGAAGCAAGAAACATCGAAGACTAATTAAAAGAATCCATACATAACGGAAAGAGCCGATAAAATGAGATTGTATTAATCTCATTTTATCGGCTCTGCGTCTTTGCGTCTGGCTCTGTAATCACAGTTACTTTGAACTGCTTTATTTCAATTAAATTTTCTTGTCTGCATTTCGGACAATAGAGGGGGAATTTTTTTAATTCAGTATCTTCCCTTATCTTTAATCGTGTTTTATTTCCACATACAGGACATGTTGAGGCGGTAAGTTTGCTAGTCAAGGAGTAAAACGACGAAGATTAGCATTTACTTCCGCCCATGCGATAGCTGTCCGTGATTGACAAGTGCTAGCACGCAGACAGAACGGAGATAGCGAACCGCTGAGTGTGTCGCTCTGCTCGTAAAAGCTTAGAAACCTTTGAACGAAAGGGATAATGAAAGCCTTGATTGCAAGGCTTTTTGCTTTATGGTGGGTAAGTATCAGAGTGAGAAAATTTTTGGAATGAGTAGAAGTGATAGCTAGAAATTATCAGTTTCTATTTCCATTTACCCTGTGGGTACGTGTTTGTTTCCATTGACAAGGAGTTTGTGGGAATAGAAATGTACCCACCTTGTTTGAATCAAGTGAAGTGTAGTTGAAGGAAATCTGTTGAAAGCAATACTTCATTTTACCGAATAAGTAATAATTTAGGCAACTTCAAATCGATTAAAAAAAACTATTTTAAAGGTTAAGAGTAGACAAAAATTGTCCACTCTTTTTTGCAAACTCAATTTATCAATAAATGAAATGAGGGAATGTAAAATGAAATATTTTGAGGTTGAGTTAGAAAATCCTGATGAATTTTTAAAACTACAAACAGAAGATTTTGTGAAAGCTAATCGCTTGCTACTAAGGAAGATAATCCAGAGCGTTACAGTCTATGAAGAAAACTTCGTCATATCCTTTAAATCTGGCATCGAATTGGAAGTATGAGTCTCATTCCATAACTTTTATATTGAACATATCATCTTTTTGTGTTATACTATAAATTGATATAAACAAAGATGTAGGAGGAACCGAAACTATGACAGCCTCAATGCGTTTAAGATAAGCTGGCAATAAAAAAAGCAGAATCTATACCCGATGATAGGCTTTTTTGTTGTGCTTATTTATACGATATTGAGCATTCATTAGTTACGGTGAGGATATTGGTTATTTAACTATACCTTTATTTAACTATGTCTTTAATATGAATGTTTCCAAATTGTATGTATGCAGACCAAAAGCCACATTGTGGGGTTTGGCCTGCATTTTTTATTGCCTAGAATGCTATTCAAAATAGAAATTCAAGCAAAATAATATGCAGGAGATAATATAAATGGAAAAATACAACAATTGGAAACGAAAATTTTATGCAATATGGGCAGGGCAAGCAGTATCATTAATCACTAGTGCCATCCTGCAAATGGCGATTATTTTTTACCTTACAGAAAAAACAGGATCTGCGATGGTCTTGTCTATGGCTTCATTAGTAGGTTTTTTACCCTATGCGATTTTGGGACCTGCCATTGGTGTGCTAGTGGATCGTCATGATAGGAAGAAGATAATGATTGGTGCCGATTTAATTATCGCAGCAGCTGGTGCAGTGCTTGCTATTGTTGCATTCTGTATGGAGCTACCTGTCTGGATGATTATGATAGTATTGTTTATCCGTAGCATTGGAACAGCTTTTCATACCCCAGCACTCAATGCGGTTACACCACTTTTAGTACCAGAAGAACAGCTAACGAAATGCGCAGGCTATAGTCAGTCTTTGCAGTCTATAAGCTATATTGTTAGTCCGGCAGTTGCAGCACTCTTATACTCCGTTTGGGATTTAAATGCTATTATTGCCATCGACGTATTGGGTGCTGTGATTGCATCTATTACGGTAGCAATTGTACGTATACCTAAGCTGGGTAATCAAGTGCAAAGTTTAGAACCAAATTTCATAAGGGAGATGAAAGAAGGAGTTGTGGTTCTGAGACAAAACAAAGGATTGTTTGCCTTATTACTCTTAGGAACACTATATACTTTTGTTTATATGCCAATCAATGCACTATTTCCTTTAATAAGCATGGAACACTTTAATGGAACGCCTGTGCATATTTCTATTACGGAAATTTCCTTTGCATTTGGGATGCTAGCAGGAGGCTTATTATTAGGAAGATTAGGGGGCTTCGAAAAGCATGTATTACTAATAACAAGTTCATTTTTTATAATGGGGACCAGTTTAGCCGTTTCGGGAATACTTCCTCCAAATGGATTTGTAATATTCGTAGTTTGCTGTGCAATAATGGGGCTTTCGGTGCCATTTTATAGCGGTGTGCAAACAGCTCTTTTTCAGGAGAAAATTAAGCCTGAATATTTAGGACGTGTATTTTCTTTGATCGGAAGTATCATGTCACTTGCTATGCCAATTGGGTTAATTCTTTCTGGATTCTTTGCTGATAAAATCGGTGTAAATCATTGGTTTTTACTATCAGGTATTTTAATTATTGGCATTGCTATAGTTTGCCAAATGATAACTGAGGTTAGAAAATTAGATTTAAAATAAACAATATTGGAGGAATATTTATGTATCTTATTTTCATGTAACTCTTCCTGCTAAAATCGCAGGGTTTTCCCTGCATACAAGCAAATGAAAGCATGCGATTATAGACAGGAGGAAATGTTATGGAATTAATATTAAAAGCAAAAGACATTCGTGTGGAATTCAAAGGACGCGATGTTTTAGATATAAATGAATTAGAAGTATATGATTATGACCGTATTGGTTTAGTAGGAGCAAATGGTGCTGGAAAAAGCACTTTACTCAGGGTACTTTTAGGAGAATTAACTCCCCCAGGATGTAAAATGAATCGTCTGGGTGAACTTGCCTATATTCCCCAGTTGGACGAAGTAACTCTGCAGGAGGAAAAAGATTTTGCACTTGTAGGCAAGCTAGGTGTTGAGCAATTAAATATACAGACTATGAGCGGTGGTGAAGAAACAAGGCTTAAAATAGCACAGGCCTTATCGGCACAGGTTCATGGTATTTTAGCGGATGAACCTACGAGCCATTTAGACCGTGAAGGAATTGATTTTCTAATAGGACAGCTAAAATATTTTACAGGTGCACTGTTAGTTATTAGCCATGACCGCTATTTTCTTGATGAAATAGTAGATAAAATATGGGAACTGAAAGATGGCAAAATCACTGAGTATTGGGGAAACTATTCTGATTATCTTCGTCAGAAAGAGGAAGAACGTAAGAGCCAAGCTGCAGAATACGAACAATTTATTGCGGAACGTGCCCGATTGGAAAGGGCTGCGGAGGAAAAGCGAAAACAGGCTCGTAAAATAGAACAGAAGGCAAAAGGTTCTTCAAAGAAAAAAAGTACTGAAGACGGAGGGCGTTTAGCTCATCAAAAATCAATAGGAAGTAAGGAAAAAAAGATGTATAATGCTGCTAAAACCCTAGAGCACAGGATTGCGGCCTTAGGAAAAGTAGAAGCTCCGGAAGGCATTCGCAGAATTCGTTTCAGGCAAAGTAAAGCATTGGAGCTCCATAATCCATACCCTATAGTCGGTGCAGAAATTAATAAAGTATTTGGGGATAAGGCTCTGTTTGAAAATGCATCTTTTCAAATTCCGTTAGGAGCAAAAGTGGCGTTAACTGGTGGTAATGGAATCGGAAAAACAACTTTAATCCAAATGATCTTAAACCATGAAGAAGGAATTTCTATTTCGCCTAAGGCAAAAATAGGTTACTTTGCACAGAATGGTTACAAGTACAACAGTAATCAGAATGTTATGGAGTTTATGCAGAAGGATTGTGACTACAATATATCAGAAATTCGTTCAGTGCTAGCATCTATGGGGTTCAAACAGAACGATATTGGAAAAAGTTTATCTGTTTTAAGCGGTGGAGAAATTATAAAATTGTTGCTTGCTAAAATGCTCATGGGTAGATATAACATCCTAATAATGGATGAACCCAGTAACTTCCTTGACATACCAAGTTTAGAGGCTTTGGAAATACTAATGAAGGAGTACACCGGAACTATCGTGTTTATCACCCACGATAAACGATTACTCGAAAATGTAGCAGATGTAGTTTATGAAATTAGAGATAAGAAAATAAATCTGAAACATTAAATTTAAGGTAGTCGCTGGTCAGTATAGTCTGTTCTGGTTGGCGACTCCATTGTTAAAGAGTATAAAGACTTTAGATTTTATGAATATTAAAAATAGGAACAGTCAATTGAACTGCTCCTATTTTTCTGCTAAATATATTGTAGTTTTCTTATATGTATAATGATAGATTAGCGGATTCTCATCTACGGTACTTACTTCAAATATGAAGAAGTGATCGCGGTTATCTCTGGACTTTTCCTTATTGAGGACAAAGTAATTCTTACGTGAAGTCGCCATTGTTTTTAGGATATCATCAGTTAGGAAGGTCAATGGAATATTCATGTTAGAGTAGCGGTAGAAGTCACGTTCAAAATCTTGGTAGCTCTCGCTATAATAGTCCATTTGTAGGTGATTACGCTGAAACTCAAGCTGATTCATAGAGCACCTCCTCGACAAGTTCAATACTAATAATGTCTTTTAATTTCAAATTGATGTGACCTGTTGTAGTTTTTATCAAAATGAAATCTTTGGTCAGACTTGGTATTGTTCCAGTGTAGGAAACACGCTTGTTTTTTTCAATCACTTGAATGCGTGTGCGTAGCTGCCCGGCGTATACTTGACTGAGGAGTAATAATTTCTTCTCTAGTGATAAGTCAGACATGTACGTTACTTTGTTTGTATCATCAGAGAGTGCTGATGCATGTTCAGATAGGAAAAAGCCCATCCATTTTTGCATCTTTGTATCCTGGTACTCTCTTGCTGATTGAAATGGTAAATATGAACGGTCAATCATATCAAATCCTTTCTATGCAGAGGCAAGGGTATTTTTATCAAATTGAATCGTAAAACCTTGAATTCCCCCACCTGTGTAACATTCTTTAAAGCGATTGATTACCTCAGTATAGATTATCACAGATGAGCTTGTTGGCTTAATGCTAAATGTAAATTCCAATGGTAATCGGTTTTCAGATTTAGCATGTACTAGTCGTATCGATATTTCAGTTGTTTTGAGTTTTCTCTGACGAAGTTTTGAAGTTGCTGTTTCAACGATTCCATGTAAAAATCTTTCAAGCATTTCAATATCATTACATCCTTTGCTACGGATTTCTGAAAATTGTACTGTATTTTTTTCTTGTTTCATTTTAATCCCTCCAATCCACCCGCGGAATGACCACCGATAAGTTTACTGCGTTCAATATTTCTGGAACCTTCAGTTAGGACGGTTCCTTTTTGTATGGCTAAAAAACCAAACTGTTCTCTGACAACATCAATAGCTGTCTGAAGTCTATTATCTTTTTCAATTTGTTCTACATCATCAAAGAGTGATAGTAGAGTATAGCTTTCATCTACGAAGCCACTATAAGATACACCAATTTGTCTCACTGCACCAGAGGTGTATTTTTTCGGAATAATACAAGTACATGACTCACCATTGTTTTGGGGAGATTTGCGGGTTCAATTTTATTCTGAGCATTTATAGATTTTTTCATCTCAGTCCTAGAATAGCCAATATGAATAGAAACGACAGTAGTCAATACTAGGGCTACTGTTCCGTTCCACAGTATCATTTAAAAATCATTTTCACACCCTTTCGTCTATTAGTATAGAAGAAAGCTCTCAGCACACAATATCCACTTGTAGTTTATAATAACTATCTCCTCCTTTACACTTTAATTCAAATCTTTATTAAAAAATATTTCATCTTATTTAACAAGAAACCATATTTATATAACAACATAAAATACACTAAGTTATTTTATTGAACATATATCGTACTTTATCTATCCGACTATTTGGACGACGGGGCTGGCAAACAGGTTCACCGGTAGTAACATGGTACCCTTTTAACTCTGTTAAACAAACACTACGTCCATTTGTAAAGAAAGTTAAATCACTACGATATTCTTGAATACACCGAGCAGGGATTTCTCCACTAAGAATGACCTCATTATTTTTCAATTGAGTGTCTACGATGTTCGCACAATATTTAGGAGCATCGGTGTATGCTCGTGAAAGATATTCCTGTGGCGCATAAATTTTAAAACTAAGATATGGCTCTAACAATTCTGTTCCAGCTTTTTTTAAGACTTGTTCCAATACAATAGGAGCAAGCATCCGAAAATCTGCTGGGGTACTAACAGGGCTATAGTATAAGCCATACTTAAAACAGATTTTACAGTCCGTCACATTCCAACCATACAATCCTTGTTCACAGCCATAGCGTATCCCTTCCATAACTGCATTTTGAAATGATTGATTTAAGTATCCAAGAGAAACCGAGCTCTCATACTGCATTCCACTTCCCAACGGAAGCGGTGATACAGATAAACCAATGGAAGCCCAGAAAGGATTCGGTGGAACTTCGATGTGAATGGTATACTCTGCTTTTTTTAACGGTCTTTCCATATAAATGACTGTAGGCTCTTTTATTTCTATCTCCACATGATACTTTTCTTGCAGCAGAGCACAAGTCACTTCCATTTGTACTTTCCCTAAGAAAGAAAGTATGATTTCATGTGTCGCAGAATCCACATAATATCGCAGAAGCGGGTCACTGTCGGAGATTTCTAAAAGTGCATCAAGTAACATTTCCCTTTGTTGAGGTTTGCTCGGTTCAACAGTCGTTTGCAGCAGAGGGAGGGGATTTTCAATTCTCTCTCTCTGTGGCAATAGCTTTGTATCTCCAAGAACACTATTTAACTTCAAAAACTCATTCTGCAAAATAACAATTTCCCCGGAATAAGCCTTATCGATTTTACATAATTCACCATTTATTGAAGTATACATTTCTGTAATTTTTATTTTTTCCTTTTCCGATATTCTAACCGAATCTCGCAAATGCAGTACGCCACTATAAAGACGTATATATGCAAGACGCTGTCTTTTTTCCGAATACTCAATTTTGAAAACTTTTCCGCAAAGTTCAGACTGACCTCGATGTGTTGATGAATAAAATTTATTCGTAATCACTTCTATAAGGTTATCAATCCCTATATTGTTTTTTGCACTTCCGTGATAAACAGGGAACAGGGAACAATTATGAAATCTTATGCTTTCCTCTTGTTCGAGTTCCAATGCTTCTAATGATTTACCGGACATATATTTCTCTAAAAGGTCATCGTTTCCCTCTATTACCGTATCCCATTGTTCAGATTCGGTAAAGTTCGTCACACACATATTAGGATACAGTTCTACCTTCTGTTTGATTACAATTTCGGCAGAAAGTTTCTCTTTAATATCCTGATAAACCGTTGATAAATCAATTCCATTTTGGTCAATCTTATTGATAAAAAAGATTGTGGGAATCCCCATTTTCCTAAGTGCATGAAATAATATACGAGTTTGTGCTTGTACGCCATCTTTTGCAGAAATCAGTAGAATTGCCCCATCTAAAACTGATAATGAACGATATACTTCTGCTAAGAAATCCATATGTCCTGGCGTGTCTATGATGTTCACCTTCGTATTTTCCCACTGAAAAGAGGTTATTCCTGTCTGAATTGTAATTCCTCTCTGACGTTCTAAAAGCGTATTATCCGTCCTCGTTGTACCTTTGTCCACGCTTCCTAATTCTGTAATCGCTCCACTGTTATATAATAAGCTTTCTGTTAAGGTAGTTTTTCCCGCATCAACATGAGCTAAAACTCCAATATTAATAATTTTCATGTGATTTTCCTCCATTCAAAAGCCCAAAAGGGCATAAAAATCCCAGTGATAAATACTCTTATCACTGGGATTTTTATGCATAACCATAGGCATACAAAGCATACAGATATTCTCCGGATACTTTAGAATCACATGATAAAGGTATTCTTAAACTGGGTACAAAAAACTAAGCCCTCCTAAAAAAGGACATCCAATTATTTGTTCCCACTATCAAATTGACAGTTTATTTAAGAATACCTTGCCGCATATTTATTAACTCCTTTTAAATAGATACTTAAATAATAGCACGTAAGAGCATATTTGTCAAGGAATCTCCAATTTTTTATCAAAGAGAGTACGTGATTACAAAATAGCTGTAATAATGTACCAATATTTGTTATTCTATAATCTTCCAATTACTCCCGTTCTTTTCAAGTACCAAATCAAATTGAGATACCTGCGTTGCTTTGGTCTGCTGGTCGATATACTCCACTGTCAGCGATACCGTGACTTGATTATCCTTACGATTGTGAATAGGATTTACCAGTTCTTGAAAGATGTACTCTTTTCCGATTGGTTTTAATATCCCGTCATTCACATAGTAGGAAAGTTCACTGGCTGTCGCTGTAGGATAGAGCTTGAAGAACGTCGTTAAAAACTCATTGATTTCATTGGTTGTAATGGAATCAACCGTCCCCTCACTTTCAATGGCTTTTGGTTTATAACTTGATTTCTTAGGTATGTTGGTAATGGTCGGATTCTTAACCAGTACCATATTTCCAGAACCATCTACATAGACACTCACTATATAAGCAGAGTGGACGGTCTTTGTATTTTCTCCCTCTGTAATGAGCTGGTCTACACTGTAGGTTACATTAAACTCATTGTCGCCAGTTGGCTCTACCGTCCATATCTGAAATCCTCTTACAGAAGACGATACAGGAATATCTTTGCGTACTGTATCAACATTGAGAGCTTGAAGTTCATCTGTCAGATAGCCTTTTAGACTTTCCATTCGATTATCAATGGACTTATCGGATTGCTCCCATGAATAGTAGACTTTCGCAAAGTTCTCTACAAAATTTTCTACATGATGAGTATCAACGTATTCCTTTTCTATGATAGTTGTTTCGTGAATAGTATGAGTATCTATAGCTGTAAAGTGCTTGAATATCGCAAAGCTGAAACTAAGCCCTAAAAGTACCCACAAGGCAATCACAACCTTTTTATGAGGATTGACCTTATAGTAGACACGAGGTTTCTTTTCCTTTGGTATCTGTTTTTCTTTATTCTGATTTTTTCTAAATTTCATCATTAAATCTTCCTTTCTCATTGTTTGATTCGTCCTGCTCCCACTAAATGCTGTTGCCAGTAGGGGCTTGTTAAGTCGGCATAACCGATTGGGTCGCCTGCATGAAACATACGGTTATTGCCAAGGTATATCCCAACATGAGTAATATAAGAGCCAGCGTTATAGGTAGAATGAAAGAAAACCAAATCGCCAGCTTGTGCTTCCGATAGTGGGATATGCTGGGTCACATCATATTGCTGTTGTGCGGTTCGTGGTAAGTTAATTCCAGCTTTTCCATACGTCCATTGTGTCAGTCCGCTACAATCAAAAGAAGTAGTCGGGGAAGCTCCACCGTAAACGTATCGCCAGCCCTCATATTTCAGTGCTTCGTCCATGATGGCTTGTACCGTATCATCATCAAACTCTGTTGTGACAAGATACTGCGTTACCAGTTGCACATAAAACATATTGCCATAGTTGTATCGCCAGCCCCCATTGATAGGTATGGCTATGGGATTGGGGTAAGACACTTTTTCGCCACCTGAATACTCTTTTGAGAAACTTTGAGCCAGTTCAAAGGTATATTTATTTCCACGATTAGCCACATACCCTAAGAAACCACCACCATAATTGTAGGACTGGATAACCGATTCTAAATCTACACTGAGCCTTTCGCTACTGGCTAATAATTCACTGAAATACTTCACACCTTGCTTAATGGATTCTTCTGTACTCAATGAATTAGGTGGAAGACCGAGGGATTCCGAGGACTGCATAACATCTTCCGCAGTACCGCCCGATTCCACCTGTATAATCGCAAGAAGTATGTTGACATATTCTTCAACGCCATATTCTTTGGCATATTTTTCTACCATAGGCTTATGAGCCAGCACTTCTGCGGAAACATTCACACCTCCATAGTGAATGTTGGAAAAACCGCCATCTTGTTCATCTGAAAATAAAATGGCGACAAACAGAAGCAGTGAGAAGACCATCAAGAATAATCCCGAACCACCAATCACTAAAGTTTTCAGCTTCATGGTTTCTTACCGACTTTCTTAATGGTGGCGGTTTTGATTGGTGGTCTACTTCTTGTATTTTGTAGTGGTACTCTTTGAACAGTAGACGGACGTTCTTTTGTGATTGGACGTTGTGAAGTTCTATCTGCTGTAGTGGTTGAAGTTGCTGGCTTTTGAACGGTTTTTTCTTGAACGGTATTGCCTTGGCGTTCCACTTTTGGACTTGAAAAATCGGACTTAACTGCTGGACGCTCTTGTTTGGCTTGTTGAGATTCCTTATATGAAGTCTGAATATTAGACTGTTTTGAGGTCTGTTCATCATGATATTGTTCTTGTCTTGTAGTCGGTCTTTCATGAACAGAAGAAGCAGGCTGTTTTTTCTGTTTGACCTGTTCCATTTCAGAGCGACGCTTCGCAATGGTTTTTCGCCTTTGTTCCTGCTGTTCCTTGCGTCCACTGGCTCTGTCCGCTTTGGTTTGAGAAATACTACTGGTTAAATCACGGACATTCTCTTTTACTTTGGATTTTCCTTGATATACTGCATATCTTGCATTGGTCGGCAAATCTTTAACCTGTTCTTTCAAACCACTAGCAGTGTCTACCATTCTGTCTTTGGTATCAGCTACTGTACCGATGGTTTGACCGATACGTTTTCCAAGTGTTGATTTTTCCTTTCCGTCTGGTCGGGAGTGATCTGCTTGTGTCCTTGCAGAACTCCCCGAACCCGACTGTCCTTTTTTACCTGTAACAATGGCAGACCCAGCCCCTAGAGTAGTCATGGAACGTCCAAGTTTCCGCTGTAGACGGTGCATGTGAGCGTGCATAAGCATACGAGGTTTTCTCATCACACGACTTCCCACACTTTGAGAATCGTTACTCTGTAGAGAAAACATACTCATTAAATCGCCCAGCTTGAAGTAGATTCCTGCAAAGGTCACAATCTGTAGAAAAGCAATCAAAAAGAACGGATAACCAGCCGATAAGGTATAGAGCATGGTTGAAATACTAAATGCTGTCGTAATAATCAATGTGATTCCAGCTCGTGTCAAAATGGTATTAAAGAGCTTTGTTATGGCTCGTTTTGACATACCATCAAATGATGGAATCATGCTTAAAATAAAGCTCACAGGCAGAAACATAGCATAGATGATAAAAAGTACCTGCGAGAAAATCATGATTCCTGTTAATAGGAATACAAATATGGAAATCCCAATATTGAAGACAAATAGGAAGAAGACTGTACCTAAACGGTTAATGGTCTTTGTAATGGTTAGATTGGTATTGCTTCTGTCTTCAATTTCTTCCGCAACAATTTTTTCTCTGTCTTCGCCATTGTTGGAATCTGGGCTGGTGGAGAGCAGGCTTTCCACACGGTCAATACCGATACTTTCAATGTCTGAACTGTTGTATTGAAGCAGTAGCCACGGTTGCTGAACCTGTATGGAAAACAGGCTATCTCTGATTAAGTCCACGCTGTCCTTGCCTTGACTATCGGAATGGGGCATGACAATCTTCGTGCCAAGTGATAAACTGGCATTACTGATGTCTGATGAAAAGTCATTGATTTTTTTAATGTAGTCGGGAGCGTAGGCAATAAAGGAAGCCGATAGGATAAACACCAGCACAAAATTCATAATGGCATGAATTGCCTTTGTGGTTTCTCTCTTTATCAGTCCCGTATAGGCAACATAAACCCCAAGAACCAAAATCAAGAGTAAGAGGAATCCAACATAGAAACCCTCTGTTGAAAATCCGTTTGCACTCACACCAGCTAAGGTCTGCATATTCTTACCAATGGAATCTGCTGTAGCGGAAATGAAGTCTAAGGAATAGGCTTCCTGTACTAAGTAACCTGTCGCATTGGAAACATACAAACTGATTGTCCAAATAAAATTGGTAATGGCATATAGTCCATACATGACCTGTTTTCCAATCCCGTCCGACCAGTTCCACGGAAGCCAGCCCCAGC
Organism: Streptococcus sp. 20925_1_24; assembly: GCF_041432335.1. GTDB lineage: Bacteria > Bacillota > Bacilli > Lactobacillales > Streptococcaceae > Streptococcus > Streptococcus mitis_BM. The sequence continues at coordinate 25,256 of NZ_JAPVZM010000011.1, forward strand.
TATTATCCACATAAAAATCCAGTTGATAGTTTTCAAGTGGGTATCGGCTGTATTCATTTGCCACATTGACCGTATCATCTACCAAGCCCGCAGCTTGAACCACCGTTCCCAGCATGGCTAAAAGAAAAATGGCAATCACAAGTGTGAAAGCCACTGTCATTGCCACTTTACCTAGACGTTTCAGCGTCCAGTTTGATTTTATTCTGTTTACTATTGATGGTTTCACATTTACACCTCTTTTCGCACAGGTGGTCTGGTATCAAAGGCATGGAGCAGTTCTTCAAATACAGGGTGGAACTGTATCACACCGACACGACCATATAAATCACTGATAAGGCATTGCCCGTTTTCCAAATCACGCAATCGCTTCTGATTGTTTTCGTCCTCTGGGTCTACACCAAAAAAGGCTAAGGTCTTTTTAATCTCGTTAAGGTCAGTGGAACGAAATGCAAATTTTAAGCCGAGGTTATTTTTCAGTTTTTCATCTAAGAGGTCGTCTGTATTTTGGGTCACGAAATATACCCCAGCGTTCATAGCACGACCAGCCCGAACCAGCTTCATAGATAGTGTTTTTCCTTGTGCTACCTGTAAAAAGCTCCATGCTTCGTCTAAATCTACAATCTTGAAAATGCTTCGGTCTGTATGGATAAAGTCTAAAGCAAAGGTACTAATGACAATCAGCATAGCAACGGATAAAAGCTCCATAGTGGTATATTCCTCAAAGGAAGTTTCCTTGTCGGGAAGTACCAAGTCCGCAACCTGTATAATGTTCAGTTGTTTTTCTAAGCTGATAGACTGCTCCACATAACCATTACTGAATAATAAATGTGCAAAGTCATAGTCTGTAAAACTTTCGATATGGTCGGCTATACTGGTACTTAGTGGCGTATTCTCAACCCGTAATTCCTCAATCACTTTCATCAACCCTCGTACTTCACTATTGGTTACTGCACGAATGGCTTTTCTAAGGATTGGGAAGCGTTCCCCATCACGAGAGGAAATCCCCGTAAGGAATGTCAGAATATCAATAGCCAGTGATTCAGAATCTTTGGGATTTTTCATAATCACATAAGGGTCAAGTAAGCCTTTGTTTTTCTCATCAGAAGTCAGAGTGACGATATTGATTTCATGGGAAATCTCTGGCAAGGTTTCTTTCCATCTGCCACGTTCTGCTTTTGGGTCTACAATCACTGCTTGTGCCCCATAAAGCACCGCATAATAGACGATAAGGTTATTCGCAAAGGATTTACCACCACCCAGCGAACCAACAAAAGCCGACGCTAACGCATTGGTTACTGAACCCTTAACCCCTTGACTGGCAAGAGCAGGTTTCAGATAGACATTGCGTCCAGTATCTAAGCTGTAGCCAACATAAATCCCCTCATTTTCCCCCAGCATTTGAGTAGCACCAAAACCTAAACCAGCGAGGAAATCAGAGGTCACGTATTGAATATAATCATTCATATAACGCTTGCTGGCAGGTAAAAATTCTTCATGTAAGCCGAGCATATCCCCAAATGGTCGTACCAGTTTTACGCTTAAATCGTCATAAAAATCTTTCACTTCATTACAACGACGTTTGAGTTCGTCAAGATCATTTGCTGATACCCTTACCACATAAGACAGCTTGTACATAGATTCCTTGCTTTGGTCTAAATTGGTTTCCAGCTCATTCACACTTTCCAGAGCTTCCGCCACATTGGAGCTGGTTTCATTATCACTTTGCCAAGCGTGGTTATCCAAGTCTTTCAGTTCTTTCTTTTTATTGCGGACAGTAGATAGGGCTTTACGATTCGCTACAATTTCCACATTCATTGACGTATCAATCGGGAATGTAAATTGCTGTTGCTGGTAGTAGAAGATTTCAGAGGACGGGAAGTCCAGTTCTCCGACAATGCTGTTAATGGTAAAGTAAGCTACATAGACGGTTTCATCTTCCTGCTGGATTTTCAAATATCGCTGTTTTTCTTCCACCAAACAGCGAGTAGGCTTAATCAAGTCATAGTATTTAATCAGCGTTTCATTATCCAGCTTTTTCTTTGATAGATGGTACTCATACTCTTCATAGGCAGTGCCTGTCTGTCCGTAAAGGTGTTCAATCAGATAGCCGAAGTCGTCCTTATCTAACCTGCGGATTTTGAAACGACGAGAGATTTTATTTTCTAAGAGCTTTTCCATCTTCTGAAAACGCAGGATTTCATCATTACTCATACTAACAAAATCGCCCATCAGCTTATGGTTCACATCATAGACAAAATCAGACAAAGCATTTTTTGCTTCAACGGTAAGACTTTTCATAGAAAACTCCTGATCGTTGAGAAGCAACTTAAAGCCGATAAAGAAACGGTAGTTCACTTGATTTTCGCCAATCATGGATATTAAAGCGTCTGTCTGTTGGTCGATTTTGTCATAGGCAACCGCTTTGAGCTTGCCAGTGACTTCATTTTTGGAACGCTCTTGTGCAGAACGTATGCTGGATTCTGTACTGATTTGTAAAGCATGAATTTTGCCATCACGATTTTGTGCGATAAGCTGTCTGAAAGAATCATGCACTTGTATTTTCTGTTCTGGACTTAGAAATGAGTAATTGTAAGGAACAAGCTCATAGTAAGCATAACATTCCCCGTCTTTATTCCAGACGAGATTGTTTTCAATGTATTTAATTGGATATGCCATAAAATTCACTCCTAACTGCTGTAATGGCTTCTTGTGGCTGGTTTCTGCCAAGCGTTACTTTTTTTCCTGCATAGGTCAGCTTTGGTCGCAGTGCATAAGCAATGACAGACTTCAAAAATCCATAAGGCTTTTTACCATCAAAAGTTTTTGTAGACATAAACCATGTGAAAGCCACAGGAATCCCAAAGTATTTGAGAAATGCTCCCTCTATCATGGAAAGAGGGGGCAAGTTGCCAAGTATCATCACTGCAAAGAGTGACACGACAAACCATGTCATTTGCGTAAAGGTTATGGGAAACGGAAGTCTAAAATCATTGATAGAATACAGTACCTTTTCCACAGACCAGATACTGGTATAGCTTCGTATTTTCTTCATGTAATCAATCCTTTCATAAAAAATAGGGGTAGCTGATTGAGCCACCCCGTAAAATAGAAAATCTGCCAGTAGTAATGTACCGACAGATTTAATAGACGATTTCAAAAATCCCATGATTGGTTGAGATAAACGTTCCTGAAAGGTCTAAATCCCGACCATAGGCTTGATAATCAATATAGTTTTGAAGACTAGCTGGTACTTCGCCTAAAGCACCCGTTTCTTCAATGTAGTAGCGTGCCACGTCATACATATCATCACAATCGGAATGAATGATAATATCCTCTTGATGTTCGCTTAGTTCTTCAATGCTTGAAAAATGAGTGAGCAGAGCAGATAGCTCCGATTGTAATTCTTCGGGTAATTCCGATACCATTTCCCATAGTCGATTGAGTTCGCCAATGGAAGTGTATTCGTCAACCGTAAAGGGTAACTCGTAGTCATGAATGGCGTATTCCTCATATTCATCATTCAAGCCGATTTTCTCTTTGACTTCCTCAAAGTCAATGGGAAAGGTAAACCACGCACCGACCAATTCGCCCTCATTGTATTTGCCTAAATTCGCAATATAGACTTGCATATCGTCCATATATTCACGTCCTTTCTTTGTAGAGATTCAAAAATCCCTACCGCACTTCGTTTGGTGTACCATTCCTTTGCGGAACATAAGAAAACCACTTATATTCCACAAAAGAACGGTTTTATTTAAGCACCAATAATGCGATTGAATAGCTCTAGTAAAATGTCTTTTACTCCAGCAGCGTTGAAGACTAAGCCAACCGCAATAATCGCAATAATTAAAAAGCCAATCAGTTTGCTAAACTCACGCTTGAAGCCAAGATACAAGCCAATCACAACGATTGCTAAAAGCACCAGTGATTGAGCGTTTGATAGAAACCAGTTATAAAGGTTTTATCCAAAATTCATAAAAATGTTCTCCTCTCTATATTCAATGAATTTGTATTTGAGTTATTTTTTTGTTGTTATCACGTCCTGTTCTTTTACTGACTGTTGCTTCAAAATCTGCTTGTGTCGGTCTGTCAGTTTCGCATGGTCGAGAATGTCTTTTACAACCTGCGTCTGGTTGATTTCATCAAGTTTAATCGCAACCTTTAAGGTCGGGGCAACTTGATGAGATAGCCAGTTCAGCGTCCTTTGGAAGGAGTAAGGCTCTGGTTTTGTGGTTAGTTTTAATCGTTCACGATTGTTCCCAATAAACCAAGCCCATTCTTCATTCAGTTTCCAATCAGAACGAGGTTTGGAATCGTCTTTATCTACAAAACGGATATACCGATTGATAATTTTAAAGGCGGTATGCTCTGGATTGTCATAGACGAGTAAATCACGGACTGCATAATAGGCACGCTCATTTTTCAATCGAATCTCAAAACGGTTTTTTACTTCTGCGTCTTCAATGGGAATATCATTTTTCTTGTACTGCTCGTAGTCCTTTTCATAGATACAGAAATAAACTTCACTTTGTAATGAACCGATATAGAGGGTGTTTCCCATACATTCCTTTTCCTCTTTGCGTACCAGTTCGCCACTGCGATAGCTTTTAAAACTGCGGAAGACGGAGATACATTCTTCCTGTTGGCACTTTTCAGTGAGTACAGGGATATTCAAAATCCCTGTCTTATCGTTAATGGCAAGGTCAAGGCGTTTCATCACACCGCCAGCCACCAAAACGTCCATAAAGAACTCATACCAGCTTCTTTGTTGTGCCAGAAGATAGCTTTCAAATTGTCTGCACCCACGACCTTTCAATTCCACCAGAACTCCTTTGTCCAGTTCATGGGAGCAAAGGACGAATATGTCGCCTAAAGCATAATGCTCTGAATAAGAATAGAAACCATAGTCCTCATGAAGAAAATAGGACAGTTTCAGTTGTAAGATGTTTTCGACCACCTGCTGTACGTCTGTTGTCGGAAAGCGAATCCTTACATAATCAAACAGCATTTCAAGGGGAGCGTCGGGATTGAAGCGTTCCAGAGCTTCCCAAAGGGACTGCTGTAAATCCTCTGATGGCTTGACTTTTCCTGTTTCAATATCGCTTAGATACTGCCTTGTAATACCAGTCGCAACAGCTAAACGGTTTTGAGATAGTCCATAAGCCAAGCGTTTTTCTTTTAAATGCTGTAACCAAGTTTGTTCATTCAGTAAAAATCCCTCCAATCAAAAAGGCGTATGTCAACTTTTAAAGCCCATTTGACATACGCTGAAATTTTGTAAATCCCTTGTAACCAAAGGATTTTCTAATGTTTTTTTGACTGTTTCCTGTCGATTTGTACCCCCCTGTTAGAAATAGTGGGAAAAATTCAAAAAAAGCCCTTTAAAATAAGGCTTTTTAGATACTTTTCTATTTTTTGGTAGCTCTTTTGGTAGCTAAGTAGACTTAATCAATAAAATCATTTGATATGAGATTGAGTTTATCAGTTAGTTCGGTATCTGCGTTGGGGTATAAATGACTATAAATGCTAAGTGTTGTTTTGACATCAGAATGGCCTAATCGTCTTTGGATATATAGGGCATTTACATTATATTCATTAATAAGCAAAGATGCGTGGGAGTGTCTCAAACCTTTTGGTTGAATGTATTTAACACCAGCACGTTTAGAGTATTTTAAAATTTGGTCTCTAATACTACGTTTACGATATGGAACTCCGTCGGGCGACAGAATGAATGGTATTTTATCGACTTTTTCTTGTCTTTCTTTCCACTCCTTAAGAACCTTTAAAGTATTATCATCGAGTCCAATAGTACGCCGAGAGCTTTCAGTTTTTAGCTTGTTACGGCGCTCCCAGTTTTCACGATTTATATACTGTAAGTTGTGATTGATTGCTAGTGTTTTCTTTTCAAAGTCCACATCTTCCCAATAAAGAGCAGTCGCCTCATTTACACGCATTCCCGTAAAATAATAAAGCCAAAGGAGTGTATAAATAAAATGCTCAAAATAACTCTCTTTATCAAGGGATTGTATTACTTTTTGAAATTCATCTTTTGTCCAAAAGTCGATATGTTTTTTTGTTATTGGAATAGGACTGATATTACTTGTAGGTATTTCATGGAAAATTAACCCATACTTTTTTGCGGTTTTCAAAACTTGATTAAGTAATGCCATTTTGTTTCTTGCGTATGAATTTGAATATTTTTCTAATAAACTATTTCTATAATTTATTACATCATAAGTTGTAATTTCTCTAGGTTTTTTCTTACCAAAATATTGAATAAATTCATCAAATATAATTTGACGTCTTCGTTCGAGGTCTGGACTTGTAGTAGCATAATAGTTTGGTATAAATACTTCGTCCATAAATTGTTTAAACGTCCACTGAGTGTGCTTAATTCCACCTTTTTGATGCACTTTATTTAAAGCCCTTGTTCGTGCCTCAAAGGCTTCTTTTGCGGTTTCAAAACCACGTCTGCGTTCTTGATATGGTTTACCAGTAGCTAGGTCAACTCCAGCTTTAAAATAATAAGTATATTTCCCAGTTTTATCGTCTCTAGTAACACCAGTATATCTAGTTTTTGACATGTAGTTCCTCCAATCCAAGAATTTCTGATACAACTGATACGGGAACGGTTCCGAGCCCTTTATTGTTATAGAAATCGAAACCACGTTCAACCATAATGTGTTTTGCTTGTCGTAAAATATTATAAGCAGTCCATTTTGAGAACCCTAAGTCCATAATATCTTGTACTGTCATAGTGAGTTTATCGTTCATAAAATATCTTCTCCTTTACTAGTAAGTTCAATGAATTCGCCTATTAATTGTTTTAATTCATTGTTTAATCGTGGTGTTTGTTTTTTAAGTGCATCTTGAAGCTCTAAAGAAAATGAGTTACTATCAAATGCTTTTAGGTGTTTTCTAAGCCTAGTTTTTTTGACTCTTATAGTGTTAGGTTTTAGATAGGGAAATAATTCGGGTAAAAGAGCTGGTGCATGGAGAAAGATATAAGCAAATGCCTTGCTATCATCTGGAACACTTGAAAGACTAAAAAAACTAAAATTCTCTAATCGTTTAGAAATCTCTGAAATGGTTTCTGCGTTTATAGCCTTTGTTCTAAGTTGAAACTCCAACCGCCACCAAAAAGGTTTACTCTCGATATTCAATTTATCGGCTCTTTTATGACTTAATACCTCTATGTTCTTATCGTATAAACGTACTTGAACATTACTACCACTAGCACCCCAGTATTTACTTTCTATGTTTCCTCCTCTACCATAGAATATTTTATGACTAACTCCACCTTTGATATGTTGTAAAAAGACTATTTCTGGTCTGTTAAAGATATCAAAAGCAAGGTCTAAACGTGATAGTCTAACATCTAATCCATTTAATCGAGCATAATTCATAATCTGTCTCCATACTTGAAGACCTCCAAATTCTTTAAGCGAGTTTGGGTTAAAGTCTAAACGTATGACTTGATAACCACCATAGGTTGATAATTGGAAGAAAATTAGATTAATACTATCCTCATTTATCATTTTATAAAGTGTAAAATAATCTTCTCTTAGATTTGCTTGAATGCTAAATTCTTGAATAATAGAATCGATAGAATTTCTTAATTCCCAAAATATACGTCTTAGTGAACAGTTTTCTCTATCAAGGATTACTGTTAGTCGGTCAATACTGATATAAATAGATTTTTCTAGTTCTGATAAATCTACTCGACTTTGATATTCTCGTAGTGCTTGAAGGTTATTTTTCATCTGTAACGCCTCCTTTCTATAATTGCTAAATGCGTAGGTCAATGTTACTATTGAGTTTTGCTGACGACACGTTACTTAGGACGTTGCCTTAAGTGTATCTGTTTGCTGGCTGTTAGAAACGCCAGCTTTTTCTTAGAGATTGAGAGAACTGCGTGCTTCGGGCGCATTGCCTTCGGCTTGCGCCCTTGCTCTTGTCTCACAATCTCCAAACTAGGCGAATGGTAGAAGTAAGTATTGCCAATTTCTCTGACATTTACTGTATAGAAGCCATAATATCCTTAGACTAGCCATATTTCGCTTCTTATGGACTTTTTATTACAATTTTGGTATAATCAAATTGGTTTTAAACGAAAGCCTCAGAATGCTTTGCAGAGCTTTCTGGAGTGTTTTTTCATATTCATAAGCGGACTGGTATTACCTACAATGTATATCTTTTAGTTATATAACCAAAATGGTTATATAACTATGATACAACCATTTTGGTTATAGGTCAATAGAAAAGCGAAAGGAATTTTAAAATGTTGAAAGATAATATAAAAAAAGCCCGTCTTAAAGTGGGACTTACTCAATCAGAAGTTGCTGAAAAGTTAGGTGTAGCTCAAGCCCAATATGCTAGGTGGGAAAATGGAGGGAGAAATCCGAAAGATGAAACAGTAGAAAAATTAGCTGAAATCTTTGGTACGTCTTTTGAGATTTTAAAAGGACGTGATGACGGACTAGAAGAAATTGTTAGTTTATTGAGAGAATATGAATTGACAGAAGCAGATAAAAACAAAATTATTAAAACTTTAAAGGATTTATTACATAAATAAATCAAAATAATGTGGTAGTTGGAGAGCACAAAGTGAATAATATCCGGGAGCAAAAAAAGCAAGCTAAAGGATTTATTAAACGCTGGGAAAACCGTGGCAATGAAAGACAAGACAGTCAGTCATTTTGGCTTGATTTGCTCCAATCTGTTTATTGAATTGATAAATGAGAAGATTAAAGCGTTGTAGGAAAATAGATATTTTATGAGGAGGCGAGGCAACTTGAAAGAATATATTGTAAGTTTGGAAAAAGAAATACTCAAATCTGAATTTGAGGGGGTGTTTTTATGTCAACAATTAAAATTGAAAACCTAACTTTTTCATATTATGGCTATGTCAAACCTGTATTTGAAAATGTATCATTTTCATTTGATACGAACTGGAAAACAGGGCTGATAGGAAGAAATGGAATTGGAAAATCAACACTATTTAAGCTACTGCTAAACCAAGAAGTTTATACGGGGAAAATCAGCAAAAGTGTTGACTTTATTAAATTTCCACCTGATTTAAGTGATACTTCAAAATTGGTAATTGAGTTATATAAAGAACTGATTTCAGATGAGGAAGAATGGAAATTATTTAGAGAACTTAATTTGCTAAATGTAGATGAGAGTCTTGTTTACAGAAAGTTTGAAACACTTTCCAAAGGAGAACAAACAAAAATCCTCTTAGCTATTTTGTTTACAAGAGAAGATGGTTTTTTACTTATAGATGAACCAACAAACCATTTAGATATGGACGGAAGAAAAATTGTCAGTGAATATCTGAAAAATAAAAAAGGTTTTTTGCTTATATCTCATGATAGAGATTTCTTAGATGGTTGTATCAATCATGTTGTTTCTATTAACAGGAATTCTATTGATGTCCAATCAGGAAATTTTACATCGTGGTATGAAAATAAATTGATGAAAGACCAATTTGAAATTAGTCAGAATGAGAAATTAAGAAAAGATATTAAACGATTAAAAGAAGCTGCAAGACAAAGTCAAATCTGGTCTGATAAAGTTGAAAATACAAAAAACGGTGTGAAAGTTTCAGGCGTAAAACCAGATAAGGGACATATAGGTCATCAGTCAGCTAAGATGATGAAAAAATCTAAGAATTTGCAGAATAGACAAAATAAGGCAATAGAAGAAAAACAAAATTTACTAAAAGATATTGAAACGAAGGAAAGTCTATTGTTGCGTCCCTTACATCACCATAAAAATCCGCTAATATCGGTTAACAATTTATCATCATACTATGGAGAAAGACAGATATTAAGCAATGTAAGTTTTGATATAAAGCAAGGTGATATAGTGGCTATAAATGGGGGGAATGGTAGCGGGAAATCAACCTTGATTAAAATTTTATTAGGTCTAAATCACGAGTATTCAGGTGATGTAAAATTAGCAAGTAATTTAAAAATATCATATGTTCCTCAAGATACATCCAATTTAACAGGTAGCCTAAACGAGTATATTCATAAGCAAGGTGTTGATGAAACATTGTGCAAAACAATTCTTAGAAAATTAGATTTTGCAAGAGAATTATTTGAAATAGATATGAAGAACTATAGCGATGGACAAAAAAAGAAAGTTTTAATTGCTGTAAGTTTGTCAAAGTCAGCTCATATATTTATTTGGGACGAACCACTGAATTATTTAGATGTAATATCAAGAATACAGATTGAGGAAATTATAAAAGAAGCAAATCCTACACTCATATTTGTGGAACACGATAAGAGGTTTGTAGAAGATATAGCGAATAAAATAATACGATTATAAACTAAATAATATCTTTTAGTTTGTCGAGGTAAACCTTTTTAACAATAACCTTATGCTATTGTTAAAAAGATTGAAACTCAGTAATAATGTATATTACTAAAAATCATATTAAAAATAATTCAAATTTATTGGTAGCCTTTTGGTAGCTAAACAGACAAAAGTTAATATCTTCATAAAAAAATACAGTTAGAGAATGTTGATTTATCAGCATTCTTTTTTATTTCAAATAGTTTCTCGGAATTAGATACGGGGGGTTAAGTGCTGGCGTGGCTATTGCCACACCAGCCAGCAAGATCAGTCCACACCTGCGACTTCCGCTTCGCACGTCGCCTGCGTGGACTGTCTGCTGTTGGATAACTTTTTAATTTCCTCCAAGAAATCATATCCTTTTGGTACAAGGGGAGTATAAAACTCTGATATGACACTTGTTCCTACATCAACATAGCCACGACCTTTGATTCGCTTTAAGAAGAAATCCTTTTGTACGTCACTGCCAAACATCATGCCATAGCCCATTTCAGACATACGACCTAAAGCCACTCTGAAATTAAACTGATCACGGATTCCGTCGCCTAAATATTTTGCGTCTGGACGTTGACAAGCCAGTATTAGAAAGAAGCCAGCTTGACGACCTAACATGACAATCTGTTTCAGCTTATTCATAACTGCGGTGTTTTCTTTTGTTCCCAGCATTTCCATGAAAGCGACGTATTCATCAAAGATTAAGAAGTGTGCCGGGAGACCTAAGTAAGCATAATTTTTGCCAGTCTTATAGTTCTTCATCTGCTTCATTTCCTCACTACGTTTCATCATTTCTTCATAGAATGTTTCAATGCAAGAAAGCAAGTCTTCTTTTCTATAGTAGACATTTGCCATCACAGAACCTAAGTCCGCAAGGTCAGCATTTTTCGGGTCAAGAATATACAGTTTTGAATCTGTATGAAGCAAGGCTTCAATCAGTGTCAGTATAAAGTAAGTTTTACCGCCACCTGTACCACCAGCAATCAACATATGAGGGAGCTTATCATATTCCCACCATACGTTTTTCATTAAGCGAAGTTTACCATCTTTAGCTTCTACTTCATCAATAGAAATACGACTGGCTATGGTGTCATAGAGCAAAGTATATTCCACATAGGAATCCTTTAACTCTTTATCCGTCAGCTCACAGTACAAGCCACTCTCTAATTTCTTTTCTAAGTGTAAGAGTTGGTCTTGATATTTTCCCAGCGTGATTTCCACCCGTATCTGTATCAAGCCATTTTTAAGTCGATAATACATTTTAGGGAAGTAGGTTATCTTTTCCTTTGTACGACCAGCACTATCTTTAAAGAAACCCTCTGTTTTGACCTGTTCAGATTCATACCACTTGTTTTCAAGTATCATCTTTGCCAGTTTTTGACGGTGGTAAAGTTGTTTAACCGTATCATAGCGAACCCGTTTGAATACAAACGCTACCAGCAAGCAGATAAGAATTGCGACACTGAAACTGATAATTAAATAGGGAATGTCAATCTTATCTGCTTGTGATAGGTTAAAATCCTGCCAGTTGATCTGCTGGATTGTCTTCACATGAAACAGTCCGACAACCAGCAGGAAAACAGGCAGGAGTGACGCTATCGTAAAATGAAAGACTAAATCTTTACCAGATGGGCGAATCCTTTTACCACGCTGTTTCATGCGAAAAAGTCTCCTTTCTACCTAGCGACTATTTGTCTTGTGTCGGTTCTTTCTTTGCTTGTGGTTGAGCTTTGAATGAACTAGAATCCTTTGTCAGCACAATATCGTCTGCCTTGATATACCAGTCAACATCTGCTCCTTGATAGGTGGCAGTAGCAACGGTGTCCGCAATGGGATTGATAAGTTCCACCCGTGCGTTATAATCAAACTCTTTCAAAGGCACGCTGGCAGGAATACTTACTTGAATCATGCGTCCTTGTCCTTTGGATTTTAAGTCATAGGTACGTTCCTTGATTTCATCTGAAACCGACCCGTCTTCATTTTGGATTCTCACTTCACGACGTAGAGCAGAGAATTTCAATTCTCCAAAAGTCGTGTCTTTATCTAATACAATGCCATTTGCTAATCTCATCATTTTTCCTCTCTTTCTTTATTCTTTTATCATGTCGTCAGCATGTAAAAGGTAATTTGTAAAACCACGAGTGCCGATTTTGTAGCCCTCTGCGGTAATACGTGGATTGACTAACTTCACACGTTCCTCAAAGCCGAAATGTTTTTCGCCAGCTTCAGCAGGAAGCACCACCACAATATCATCTGCTCTTTGAACATCAGAATAGAGATTATAGCTTCTTGATAAGACAGTTAGCCGTCCGTTGATTCTTCGCTGAACGACTTTATCCTCGCCAGCAAATTCTAAATTGCCGAATGTTTTTTCCATGTTGGGAATCACAAATTTAAGTTCCATATTTTTACCTATCCTTTCTTTTTTATTGGCTGAATGAATGTTTGATGGTCTTAAAGAGTGGGGAACGACCTTTTGATTCTTGATTTTTTGTTTTCATAAGTTCACTTCCTTTCAAAATCGGGTAAAAAAATAGACACCTCATTTTTTGAAGTGTCTACCTATTAAATATTCAAATTTTATTGGAAGTATCTTTATATCTTCACTTTTCAAGGATAAATCGTCGTATCAAAGCTCATTCATAAGTAGTAAATTAGTAGTAAATTGAGTGGTTTTGACCTTGATAAAGTGTGATAAGTCCAGTTTTTATGCGGATAACTAGATTTTTATGCTATTTTTGATATAAAAAATAGATAAGAAAACCCTGAAAATCAAACTTTCAGGGTTGGTAGGGGATTGGAGAAATTAGTTGATTTTCTCGACATAGAGTTGTTTTGCAATGTCCATACTTACTTGTAAGTCCTCGTCTTTACTAAGGATAGTGAAGGTGTTGCTGAAGCCATCAAACTGCTTGACTTGGAGCTGATCACCGATGTGAAGTGAGTGCTTGTCCAGATAATGGAGAATGTCAAAACTATCATGCACCCGAGTCAGGCGGTAGGAGCCAGCTTCCTTGATGTCAGCTAGTGGGAGGTTATTGATTTCAACTAGGAGTTCTCCCTTGGCAGGAATGGTTCCTCCGTGAGGGCAGGTCTTGGGAAATCCAAGCAATTTATCCAGTCTTTCCACGAAGAGGTCAGAGACAGTATGTTCCAATACCTCGGCTTCCTCGTGAATCTGGTCACTCGTATAGTCTAAATGATGAACTAGAAAAACTTCAATCAAGCGATGTTTACGGTAGAGCTCAGAGACCAGTTTGAGGCCGAGGTCAGTCAGTAGATAGCCACATTCCTTGTCCTTGAGGATGAGATTTTCACTCTTCATCCGTTTAATCATTTCAGTTACGGCAGGGGGAGAGACTTGCATGCGGGCAGCAATTTCCTTGTTGGTAATTTTATGCAGGTCTATGCCGATTTCATAAATACATTTTAGATAGTCTTCTTTATTCGGGGTCATTCGCTTCCTCTTGTCTAATATCTTTATCTAGTATATCAAAAAAAGCTAGATTTCTCTAGCTGTGACTTTTTATGTTATACTTATTGCAAGAGAAAAAACGAGGAGATGGATATGACGAAAATAGCTCTTCTTTCAGATATTCATGGAAATACCACCGCCTTGGAGGCTGTTTTGGCAGATGCTCGGCAGCTAGGAGTGGATGAATACTGGCTTTTGGGAGACATTCTCATGCCAGGGACAGGGCGTAGAAGGATTTTGGACTTGTTGGCTCAACTACCGATTACAGCTAGAGTTTTGGGAAACTGGGAAGATAGTTTGTGGCATGGTGTCCGTAAGGAATTGGATAGTACTCGTCCCAGTCAACGCTATCTCTTGCGCCAGTGCCAGTATGTTTTAGAGGAAATTTCCCTAGAAGAAATTGAACTGCTCCACAATCAACCTCTCCAGCTTCATCGTCAGTTTGGGGATTTGACGGTGGGAATTAGCCACCATCTTCCTGATAAGAACTGGGGGCGAGAGTTGATTCATACTGGAGCGCAAGAGGATTTTGACCGCTTGGTGACCAATCCCCCTTGTGATATTGCTGTTTATGGTCATATTCACCAGCAGTTGCTTCGTTACGGGACTGGTGGACAATTGATTGTTAATCCGGGTTCGATTGGGCAACCTTTCTTTTTGGATGCCCAGTTGCGGAAGGACTTGCGGGCCCAGTATATGATTTTAGAGTTTGATGACAAGGGCTTGGTAGATATGGACTTCCGACGGGTAGACTACGATGTGGCAGCTGAATTGCAGTTGGCTAAAGATCTGAAACTTCCCTATTTTGAGGTTTATTATGAAAGTCTGGTCAATGGTATCCACCATACTCATCATCAGGAATTTCTGAGAGAATTGGCCCAGAAAAAGGGCTACGATAGGGAGTTAGATGCCTGGTTGAAAAGTGGTAACGATTGACATTACAACTAAAAAGGGTATAATAAAAGAAAAAGAAGAGTAGAGGCAGAGATGCCTCGCAAAAAGGAGAAGAGGATGCAAATTCCAAGTAGATTTACCATTGCGACTCATATGCTGATAATCATTGCCCTCAAGGGGAAGGAAAGCAAGGTGACCAGTGATTTTCTGGCTGCTAGTGTTGGGGTCAATCCAGTCATTATCAGAAAAACCTTGTCCCAGTTGAAGAAGGCTGAACTGATTTCAGTAGCGCGCGGAACAGGGGGAACAGAGATTGTTAAGGATCTCAAAGACATTAGTCTTTTAGATGTTTATCAAGCGGTCGAATGTCTTGGTAAGACAGGCCAACTCTTCAGTTTCCATGACAATCCAAATCCAAATTGCCCAGTTGGAGCTCATATTCATGATGTTTTAGATCAAAAATTGGAGAGAATCCAGCTGGCTATGGAGGCTGAACTTGGTCAGACCAGTCTAGAACAGGTCGTGGCAGATGCAGAGAGTCAGATGAAGGATTGAGAGGGATAGGTGCCCTCTTTTTTTCTTTGGATAATTATGATAGAATGAACTCATAAAAGGAGGAAGAAATGTATCTCGTTATAGGAATTGTATTAGCCTTTATAGTGTCATTTTGGAAGGATAATAGAAGTTTGTGGAATCCAGTATTATTCTTATTATCCCTCATTTCCAGTTATTTTTATCTAGGCTACCTTTTTTATCAAAATGGGTATGAGAAGATTCATTTCGCTTTTTTTATATTTCCCTTTATTTTACTTCCTTTTTTGCTTTTTCTGAGTGGTATCTTTTTAATCTATAATGGGGTCATTTTGTTGAAGCGAGAGGGACGTTCAAAGGCCAATTATCTCTCCATGCTCCTTGGAATAGTCATTTTGGTATTTTTTGCCTTGATTTCATTTCGATTGGGAGGTCAAAATGAATTATTTTACACCAATCACTTTCTAAACATTTTATTTGTATTCATTTTCTACTCTTATTTTATTTTTGGCTTTGCTTTTACGGGTTTTATGCTGTACTCTATCTTGTATCTCTTTATTCCTAAGAAGAAGCATTATGATTTTATTATCATTCACGGTGCAGGTTTGTTAGACGGAGAAAAGGTAACACCTTTGCTAAAGAGGAGAATTGATAAGGCAGTAGAAGCTTACTACAAGTCTAAAAATTCTAACATAAAAATTATTGCCAGTGGTGGTCAAGGAGGAGATGAAAAGATTTCTGAAGCGCAGGCCATTACAAACTATCTTCTTGAAGAGACAGATGTTCCCCAAGATGCGATTATTCTGGAGGATCAATCAAGGACTACCTACGAGAACCTTCTCTTTTCTAAGGAACTTGGTGAGAAACTGGTAGCCAAACCTCAATTCCTCTTTGTAACAAATGATTATCATGTCTTTAGAACAAGTACCTATGCTCGTAAGTTAAAAATGAAGGGAGATGGCCTCGGATGTAGGACGGCAGGCTACTACATACCATCTGCTTTTATTCGGGAGTACGTAGCGCTCTGTGTCAAGATGAAATGGCTTTTCCTTGCTTTTTATGTCCTGCTATCAGTCCTCATTTTGATAGCCTATAAAGGGGTTATTTGGTAGTTAGATTTTATTTAAAAAGACTTAGAATGCACATGAAAGTATGTATTCTAGGTCTTTTGTTTTGTATACATTTAATTTTCAAGAGTATTATCTATTCTTCCAGGCTTGGTAACGGGTATCAATCAATAATTGGGTAAGACGTCCCATAGTTTCCCTTTCTTCTGGAGTGAGGGATTGCGCTTGGATAAAGAGATGACGAATGTGTTCGAGCGCCTTTAAGGAAGACAGGTCATTGATGGAGCTAATCCCAGCATCTAGAATGGTGCCAAAGAAGAGGTCGAAGTAGAGCTGGAGTTCCTCGTCAGGGACTGTGGCCACCCACTCCTTGAAGGTTGTGTCAACTTGTTGGCTATCACTGTTGGTTTTATCTAGTTGGACGAAGTGCTTGTCCTCAATCAGCCAACTAAAGGTATCGTGCTGGGCGATACCACCTAAGGCAGTACTGTGCACGATGATTTGGCGGTTAGGAATTTCCATCATCATACCGATAATGGATCCTTGAGGGATGAAGACCTTGGTTCTCTCCATTATCCTTTGATAGCCCTCGGTTTGTGTCAGTTCTTTGTGGAGACCAGGCGCATCAAAGGTATAAACTGCTGTGATTTGATTTTGTAAGCTTTGCTCAATTTGACTAGCAGCATAGATGGCTAGATTTCCTCCCTTGGAATGCCCGGCCAGAATGACCTTTTGCTTAGGATGTTGGACAAGAAAGTTCTTTAAATAGCGAAGGGCGTGCTTTTGAGCAGGAATTTCCTTCATATAGGTCAGGTGGAAATCTTCCTTCCAGCCAATGATACTGTCATCTGTCCCACGAAAGACAATCAGATAGGTATCAAGAGTGAGGCGGTAGGTCATAGCAGCAAATTGCTTTTGCAGCTCAGGGTCGATGTCGTTAATAAAATGGGAGAGTTTGCAATTTTTGAAGCGCTTGTGTTGAGCTAGTTCATCTAATAGCTGGAGGCGATTTTTGCTGGTCAACATGTTAGATTCTCTTGGGACCTGAGGTGCCAGGTCTAAAAGTCGCTGAGGACTTGCGGAGACCAAATTATCAAAGGAGAGGTAGGTGATTTCTGTTAAGGCTAGAATATCTAACTCATTCAAAGGAAGGTCGTAAAAGGAATCGTGTGTGACATCTTTCAGATAGTCAAAAATATTGGTCATAAGAGCTCCTTTCTATTTATTTATCTTATCACAATCACATATAATTTACTAGTTGGTTTGTACGAGCTCTCTACATACTGACCTATAATGGTATGATTCAGACACATAGAAGACAGTTTGCTTTTATTTCAAACCTCTAAACATACTTGTTTGTATCTGTTTGGCGTCAATCCCATTCTCTTTTAAGAAATTCTTCATCTCATTTATATCATCAGGTTGGCCGGTTAAGAGATAAATAGCTTGGTTACCGTATTTCACAACCGCATTTTTTAAAAATGCTTGGCTTTGAGAAAAGGTTTCGCTAGTTTTATAAGTTAGATTCGGATTATTCTTACTAAGCTCTCTTAACTCATTATCAAAAATGTTTACTCCTTTGTCTAAATGATTAAGAATGATGGAGCGCTTACCAGCCCACTCTTTCACAACTGGACGTAGAGTAGAAATACCGACATCAGAGGCAAAACAAACCAGTGCTTGGTCATTGTCTTTAACAGATAAAGATGACTCCAGCCAACTCATCTCAATTTTACTACCAGCTGGTAAATGTGTTAAGGTTTCCTTAAACACGCTACCACTATTATGGGTTACAATAAGAATTTCATCCTCATCAGGAGTGGAAGCAAGGGTTAGCCATCGGCTAGCCTGATCCTCCTTTACTGGACTTTTGTCTGGACCAAACGAGCTGTCAGGAAGCTTAAACTGAGCATAGGAGCCAGCTTTCCATATTTGATTTTTTGGTTTTGTGATGTGAACTAAATACAAATCTCCGCTGGGATTTTCAATGGATTTTATCGATAAAGTTTGACTTCGTCCAAGATAGGTAATGATTCCCCAAGATATAAAGCCGAGCACTCCAAGTGTAGTTAGAATAATTATGAACATTTTTTTCCCTCGTTTCATTTTTAACTCCTATAGTGTAGTAATTTTCCATGAATGAATAATATTTTTTTTCATTCAATAATTTCCAAAAAATAAAGAAAAGATTTCTTTATTTCAGTATTCCTTTAATGAAGTTGGTTGCTAGTATTTCTACAGTTTTGCTAATATCTGGAAAATCATTTTCTGTGATATGCATATCCATGTAGTAAAATAGGTTGTAAACTTGTAAAATATCTTGAATTTTTTCTGGAGAATGGCCTTCAGCCTGCAAACGATGAGTAAAGGTTTTCACGAGAAATTGATGAAATGGATTCGTGACTTTCCCTTCTTCTGAGGAATAGTAGCTATGCAACTCATCTGCTATGGCAGGATTGTACCATTCTGCAAGGATTTTATTGGAAGAAACGAGTGCTCTGGATTGAGCAAAGAGTTGACTAATAAGATCAATCATATCAATTTCCCAATCCAGTTCTTCGATCATAGTTTGGCGAACACGGTTGTTTTCATCAATATAGATATCTAAAAAAATAGCTTCTTTACTTTCGTAATAGTTATAAAAAGATCCGACTGCCATATGAGCTTGTCTAGCAATTTCTGAAATTCCTGTCGCCTTGTATCCTTTTTTTGAAAAAACTTCATAAGCTGCGGATTTCAAAGTCTGTTTTTTGTCCAATTTGATTCACCTCTTTTTTGAATGAATATTAAATATTGTTCATTCATATCTTAACAAATCTTTTTCAGATTGTCAATCTGAAAGCTAGAACTTTTTACGGATACCACTTGATAAGGAGCTTTTCAATGTTAGAAGAGTATAGAGTGTCGTTTTAACTACACTCAAGGTTTGGAAGAATAGATATAAATTTTGGTTAAGGGGATGTATAAAAGAACTGAAATGAGGGTTGAAAAAATTAAAAATAAATGGGTAGTGCTGGCACTATGTCTGAAAATAAGGTATGATATCAATGGGGTTATTCACTATCTGTTGTGACAAGGAAATGTCAAAAAAGTATTAGATACTAAGCCCTCTATTTATACTAAAGGATTTAAGACTCCTAAAATTAGCAAAGGAGAATCAGATGCACAAGATTTTATTAGTAGAAGATGATCAGGTCATTCGTCAACAAGTCGGAAAAATGCTCTCTGAATGGGGATTTGAAGTGGTTCTGGTAGAAGACTTTATGGAAGTTTTGAGCCTTTTTGTCCAATCGGAACCTCATCTGGTCCTTATGGATATTGGCTTGCCCTTATTTAATGGCTATCACTGGTGTCAGGAGATTCGCAAGATTTCCAAGGTCCCCATCATGTTTCTGTCTTCGAGAGACCAGGCTATGGATATTGTCATGGCAATCAATATGGGGGCGGATGACTTTGTGACCAAGCCTTTTGACCAGCAGGTTCTTTTAGCCAAGGTTCAGGGCTTGTTGCGTCGTTCCTATGAGTTTGGGCGTGACGAGAGTTTACTGGAATATGCCGGTGTTATCCTCAATACCAAATCAATGGATTTACATTATCAAGGGCAAGTCTTGAATTTGACCAAGAACGAATTCCAGATTTTACGCGTTTTATTTGAGCATGCGGGCAATATTGTAGCGCGTGACGACCTCATGCGGGAACTTTGGAACAGCGACTTTTTTATTGATGATAATACGCTCTCTGTCAATGTGGCTCGATTGCGTAAAAAGTTGGAAGAGCAGGGCTTGGTAGGATTTATCGAGACCAAGAAAGGGATAGGGTACGGACTGAAGCATGCTTGATTGGAAACAATTTTTTCTAGCCTATCTGCGTTCCCGTAGTCGTCTGTTTGTCTATCTGATTTCTTTGACGTTTCTGCTCTTACTCTTTCAGTTTTTATTTGCCAGTTTGGGAATTTACTTTCTCTACTTTTTCCTCTTGTGTTGCTTTGTAACCATCTTATTTTTCACTTGGGACATATTGGTAGAAATGCAGGTCTATCGTCAGGAACTTCTCTATGGTGAGAGGGAAGCTCAGTCTCCTTTGGAAAGAGCCTTAGCAGAAAAATTAGAAGCGCGTGAGATGGAACTTTATCAGCAGAGATCAGATTCAGAAAGAAAACTGACGGATTTGCTGGATTACTATACCTTGTGGGCCCATCAGATTAAGACCCCCATTGCAGCTAGTCAACTCTTAGTTGCAGAAGTAGCCGACCGCCAACTGAAGCAGCAATTAGAACAGGAAATTTTCAAGATTGATTCCTATACCAATCTAGTTTTACAGTACCTGCGTTTAGAAAGTTTTCATGATGATTTGGTCTTAAAGCAGGTTCAAATTGAGGATCTGGTTAAGGAAATAATTCGTAAATATGCTCTTTTCTTTATTCAAAAAGGCCTAAATGTCAATCTACATGACCTTGATAAAGAAATCGTGACGGATAAAAAGTGGCTGCTAGTGGTTATTGAGCAAATCATCTCAAACAGTCTCAAGTACACCAAGGAAGGTGGTCTGGAGATTTATATGGACGGGCAAGAGCTTTGTATCAAGGATACGGGAATCGGGATAAAAAACAGTGATGTCCTCCGAGTCTTTGAACGTGGTTTCTCAGGATATAATGGACGCCTAACCCAGCAGTCATCTGGACTTGGCCTCTATCTATCTAAGAAAATTTCTGAAGAACTGGGGCACCAGATTCGTATCGAGTCTGAGGTTGGAAAAGGAACAACAGTGCGGATTCAGTTTGCTCAAGTGAACTTAGTCCTTGAGTGAGAAGAGACAATGAGTTTTTACCCAATCTCTTTTTGCTATATTTCAGGATATTTGAAGACTGTTTTTTACAAAATCAATAATAGAATTTTTAATACGGAATATAGTATAAATACTGGTTCAAAGTGAAGTTTTGTATGCTTTATACTTTTGTTGAGTATAAAATCTATAAACTAAGGGTGAATTACAAAAATTAATTTGAGATGAAGTGAATTGTAGACTTGGGAAATGTCTCCTATTCGATTTCAGAATGAATCGTTGATACAGGATTAAAAGAACTGCAGCTTTCTTTTTATTTTGAATGAGATAGGTGTATATAGATTTGTATAACTGGTGTAGAACTGTTTCCAAGAATTTATTGAATGTATCGAATACAACATTCTATTGATTTTGAACCAGTTTTTAATTTCTAAATGTTGATAATAGTTTTATCAAGTAAAAGGAGACTGCCATGATTGGAGACAATATAAAATTCTTACGAAAATCACATAATCTGATATAACCAGAATTTTCACGGATTGTGGGTGTATCACGAAATAGCCTAAATCGTTAGAAAAACTGAAAAAGCTTACTTTCAATAGAAGTATTGGAAATATTCATTTTACATCTATCAAAGAAACATGGGATAGACCTATATTTTACAAAATAGCAAATTATATTTTGAATGATAGTAAAAATGGCAGTACTTGTGTGATTTACAATTATTGCACTCAATGTCCGAGTATCGCACTATCTGAAATAGGGAATAGTAGAGATTGTTCTGAGATATGTAAAAAAACGCATTAGCAAGGAGTATCGTATATGCTACCATATCTTAAAACTATTAGATGGTATCTCTTCTTTAATTTTCTTTTTGGTGCAATATCGAATATCTGCACTGCTTTGTTACCGTATTTCACGCAGGCATTAATCAAAGGGGATTATCAAGTAGCTCTATATGGGTACTCTATGTCAGTGGCAGGCTATTTGAGTTGTAACTATATCCAAATGATACTTGATTGGAAGCAGGGGATTATCTTTTCGACTACTTTGAAAAATGAGTGGTTTCGTTCACTTCTGGGACTCAGTCACCACGATTTCAAGCAGAAAACAGTAGCAGAGTATATTTCCTATCAATCTAATGACCTAGATTCGTTGGAAAAGGATTACCTTCCTCCATTGATGAGTTTTATCAAACAAATTTTACGTATCATCATTTACGCTTTCATTATTAGCAGAACAATTAATCCTATTGTATCATTGATTTTAATCTTTTCTACTGGAATTAGTATTCAAATTCCTAAAATCGTTGGGAAGTTGACCGCTAATCGCAGACAGGTTTACTTGAAAAAACAAGGAGATTACTATCGAACTTTGGAGGATTTGCTCATGGGACATCATTTGGTAAATAAACTAACTATGTCGCATTTTTTGAATCAACAAAAGAGTTCTCTAAAGAATTTGCAGGATAAGTATTTTAAGTATGGTTTGACAAAAATTACTGGCATCTTATTGACAGGTGTTTCTTTTGAATTCATTAGTCTTGTTCTGTTTATTTATTTAGCCTACTCTCTATCTCACCAGCAACTCGGTATTCCTGAGGTGGTGGCGAGTTTCGGATATATTAATGCTTTTTCTGAACCAATACAGGAAATCCTTTATGATTTACAAATGTTAGAGTCCGTAAAGCCTGTAATCAAGAGTTTTCAAAACATTGTTGGGAGACCCGTTTCAGTTCAAGCACCTCAACATTCTTTTGATACGATTATTTTGAAAAATATTTCCAAACAACTGGGAGAATCAAAATTGATAATTACTTCCGCTACGATTCAAAAAGGGGATAAAATTGCGCTTATTGGTAAGAATGGGTCTGGAAAAAGTAGTCTTCTCAACATTTTAAATGGAACAGATGAAGATTTTGAAGGACAAATTGTGCTAGATGGGCTTGTTTTGGACCATCTTTGGGGAAGATTCGGTATGATTCTGCAACAAGAACATACATTTATTTCAAGTTATGAAAATAATGTAACGCTATTCAATAGTTTCAATGAAAAATTCAGAGAAGAAGATTTTGAAAAAATTCCACCACAATCCCTGTCAGGTGGTCAGCAACAACGAATGTATTTAAATCGTGAGAAAAATCGTAAAAATCCATTGCTTATCCTAGACGAACCTTTCTCTGCCTTGGATACTAATCAGTTTAAAATGGAATTGGAAAGAGTTCTGGAACTACCAAGTGCCGTCATTGTTACTTTACATCGCCAAAACGAATTATTAAGTAAGTTTGACCAAGTTTGGGAAATTAAGAATGGAGAACTTGTAATTTTGAAATAGCTAAATTATAAAGAATAAAACGCATAGTATCAAGGTTCTTCTGATATCGTTTTTCTTCTTCGGATAAGGATACAAAAATTTCTTCCTTTCTCTATCTTTTAAATTAATTGATTTCTTCAGAGAAAGACTGTAAAATTTTTGATATAATGTTAAGAAGGGACTGATTCAAGACAGTCATATCTGGTCTTTCTTCCAGTCATTTTTCAAACAATATCAGTTGATAATCAGCTTAAATCAGATCTATCAGTTTGTCTATCTTTCTCTGATGGAGATCATGTCCTATCTTCACTTTGATTATTGGAAAAAACGGCTCGGTCAGGAGCTAGTATGAATAAGGAGAACAAATGAGACGTTTAAAAATGTTATGGCATATTATACAGGTTACGGGTTTTACTCGGTTTGCTCTGAGTTTTGTGACCTTTGTTTTTGGGTCAGGAGGCGTGCTTTTCCTAGTTGAACCTGCTATCACAAATTACGGAGACGGTCTTTGGTATGCTTTTGTGACTTCGACGACTGTCGGCTACGGGGATCTCCTAGCTGTGACCTTGATTGGAAGGATTACCAGTGTCTTCTTGACGATTTATGGGCTCATATTTTTTGGCTGTTTATCAGCTGTTATTATTAATTATTATACCGATTTAAATAAGGAAAGAGGAGAGGACAAATGACTGCCAATTATTCAACACGGGAATACCGTGAGAAATTATACGATGACCTTCATGTTCGATTGAGAGATACAGCGATTTTGATGTGTGCAATTTTTATTGCCTCTATCGGTCTAAATATGAATTCAACAGCTGTTATTATTGGAGCCATGTTAATTTCACCTCTCATGACACCGATTGTTGGACTGGGATTCGGTTTAGCTATTTTTGATACGCGTTTAATCAAGCAATCTCTAGAGGTTTTATTTACTCAAGTATTGGTTAGCTTGCTTGTCTCGGCTCTGTATTTCTGGATTTCTCCCTTATCTTATGAAAGTAGCGAATTGATTGCACGAACTTCTCCAACCATTTGGGATGTTCTCATTGCTATTGCTGGTGGGATAGCAGGCGTCATTGGTTCAAGGAAAAAAGAAGCAAACAATATCGTGCCAGGAGTAGCTATTGCAACAGCTCTGATGCCACCTATCTGTACTGCAGGTTACGGTTTAGCTAATGGAAATGTACGATTTTTATTTGGAGCTCTCTATCTTTTCTTGATTAACTGTGTCTTTATCATGCTAATCAACATTGTTGGAACAAGAATTTTGATGAGAAAATCTCCCTTAAGTTCATTTAAAGAGCTAAATATTAAAATGAGAATTGGCTTGATATCCTTGATTGTATTATTGATTCTTCCAGCTAGTTATTCAGCAGTCACTCTGACGATAGAGCAAGCGCGAAAAGAAGGAATCAAACAGTTTGTAGGAAAAGAGTTCGCCAATCATACGGTCATCAATCAAGTCTACAAGTCAAGGAATAATGAATTGGTCTTGACGGTTGTTGGAGATCCGATTTCAGAAGAAGAGTTAGAAATGCTCCACCAAAAACAAGCCTCTTACGGTATTCAATCTGTTCAATTGAAAGTCAATCAAGTCCATAATTCGACAAAATTAGACGGTGAGACGACCAAGGAATTTTATGAAACCATTAACAAGTATATCGATCAAAAACTCTCTGAAAAAGATTCACAAAAAGATCTCGTAAAAGAAAATGAAGCAGACAAGGATTGAGGCTATTGACCTTATCTAACTCATGAAAGCAAATCTTGTGTGGTGGTTTGGTCAATCACTACTAGCTCGGATTAAATAATACTCTTCGAAAATCTCTTCAAACCACGTCAGCGTCGCCTTACCGTACTCAAGTACAGCTTGCGGCTAGCTTCCTAGTTTGCTTTTTGATTTTCATTGAGTAAAAATATAAAAAGCAACAGCTGAAATAGTTGTTGCTTTTTAGGTAGCTAGGATTTTATCCCAGGTTTCATCTCTTATTTCTCAACGCGTGATTTGTTGGCGATATCAGCTAGGATAGCTTGAACAAAGTCATCAACTGAGACAGTTTGTGTTTCTTTTTGGCCGTAGCGACGAACGTTGACTGTTCCGTCTTCCATTTCCTTGTCCCCAACGATCAATTGGTAAGGAATCTTGCTTGTTTGTGACGCACGGATCTTGAACTGCATTTTTTCATTGCGCTCATCTACATCTGCACGGACACCACGGTCACGGAGTTTCTTAGCCACTTCCCAAGCGTAGTCCACGTGTTTTTCGTTAGATACTGGGATGAGGGTTACTTGGTGTGGTGCAAGCCATGTTGGGAAGGCACCCTTGTAGTTCTCAATCAAGATAGCTGTGAAGCGTTCCATAGTTGAGATAACTCCACGGTGGATCATAACTGGACGGTGCTCTTCGCCATCAGCTCCGATGTATTTAAGGTCGAAGCGTTCTGGAAGCAAGAAGTCAAGTTGGATAGTAGAAAGAGTTTCTTCTTTTCCAAGAGCTGTCTTAACCTGGATATCCAATTTTGGTCCGTAGAAGGCTGCTTCACCTTCGGCTTCAAAGTAGTCCACGCCCATTTCATCAAGGGCTGCACGAAGCATGGTTTGAGCATTTTCCCACATCTCATCGTTATCAAAGTACTTGTGAGTATCTTGAGGGTCACGAAGAGAGAGGCGGAAGCGGTATTCAGTCAAGTTGAAATCTTCATAAACATCGATAATCAACTGAAGGGCACGCTGGAATTCTTCTTGGATTTGTTCTGGAGTAACGAAGAGGTGACCGTCGTTGAGTGACATTTCACGTACACGTTGAAGACCAGTTAGGGCACCAGATTTTTCATAACGGTGCATCATACCGATTTCGGCGATACGGATTGGCAATTCACGGTATGAGTGAACATGGTGTTTGAAGACTTGGATATGGTGCGGGCAGTTCATTGGACGAAGGACAAATTCTTCCCCGTCACCCATGTCCATAGTTGGGAACATGTCTTCTTGGTAATGATCCCAATGACCAGAAGTCTTGTAAAGCTCAACAGAAGCAAGTGGTGGAGTGTAGACGTGTTGGTAGCCAGAAGCTAGTTCTTTGTCTACGATGTAGCGTTCCAATTCACGACGAATAGTCGCACCATTTGGCAACCAGAATGGCAAACCTTGACCAACCTCTTGTGAAATCATGAAGAGGTCAAGCTCTTTACCAAGTTTACGGTGGTCACGTTCCTTAGCTTCCTCACGCATTTGAAGGTAGTTCTTCAAGTCTTTCTTGTCAAACCAAGCTGTACCGTAGATACGTTGCATCATAGCGTTGTCGCTATTTCCACGCCAGTAAGCACCTGCTACATGGAGAAGGTGGAAGATTTGGATACGGCCTGTTGATGGGACGTGAGGGCCACGGCAAAGGTCTACATATTCACCCTGACGATAGATAGTCAAACCGCCTTCGTCTTCTGAGTGTTCTTCAATCAATTCTAATTTGTAAGGGTCGTTCTTGAAAATTTCACGAGCCTCGTCTTTAGTCACTTCTTCACGGATTGATGGGAAGTTTTCTTTGACAATTTTTTGCATTTCTTCTTCGATACGAGGAAGGTCTTCGTTAGAGATTTGACCAGCTGTGTTGTCAGTATCGTAGTAGAAACCATCTTCGATGGCTGGGCCAACTCCCAAGTGAATGTCTGGGAAAAGACGACGAGCTGCTTGGGCGAACAAGTGAGCTGCTGAGTGACGCAAGATTGGAAGGGCATCTTCGTGATCAGGTGTCACGATTTCGATGCTTCCGTCTTCAGTGATAGCACGAGTAGTGTCGATGAGTTTGCCGTTGAATTTACCAGCCAAGGCCTTTTTAGCTAGGGAATTGCTGATAGATTGGGCAATTTCAAAAGTAGTAACGCCAGATTCGAATTCACGAACAGCGCCATCTGGGAAAGTAATGTTAATCATGATGTTCTCCTTACTTATATTATTGACGAATGTGTTAACCCTATTCTGAAAACAGGGACAGAGGATTGTGAAAGCTAGAAAAACAAAAAGCGACATCCTCGAAAGGACGTCGCAACGTGGTTCCACCTTCATTTATGTACCCCAAAAAGAGGGACACCTCTGATTGGCTCTAACGTGGCCACCGTTTTATGTTTTCATAAAAAACGCAAGAGTAGTATCAGTTTAGGCTTCCTATGCGTTTCCAGCAACCACGCACTCTCTAGTAGAAAGGGACTAAGTGACTTGTCTCTATGGATTATTATAGCATGATTGTGAGATTTTTCAAGGATTTTGTGAAAGTTTTTTGTTTTTCATTTTTGTAGAATATGCTTGATGCCAATACCGGAAGCCATGCCCGCCAGAGCCAAGGTTTCATAGATTAGCAAGTAAATCAGTATAAACTCACCAAAAGTTATGATAGTAAAGCAAAAGAGCAGTCCGTTACCAATTAACCACCAAAGTGAGAAACGGAAACGGTAGCTATAGAGTAGCGATATAATCAAGATTACCAGAGGTGTAAAGAAGAGAATATTATTTACGTAGAGACTCTTGAGCAAAAGGGGGTCAGAAATAATTAGTGATAACAACTGATAAAGTGGCCAGTAAAAGAAAAAGATGACCAAATAATAGGGGAGATGGGAATAGAATCTAGGCGTGATAATCACCTCGTTTTAAAAAACAGACAACTTAGATTTCTTGCTATAATTATTATAGCATATTTAAAACAAGAAAGTAAATCTGTTGACAAAGAAGGTAGTTATTGGTAGAATAGGGATTGTCGTAAAGACAAATAACTTCTTCTTGGTTACAGGCATGCCAACCTGTCACTCGGATGAAGCCAAATAAAAAGGAGAAACATCATGGCAATCTCAAAAGAGAAAAAAAATGAAATCATCGCACAATATGCACGTCACGAAGGTGATACAGGTTCAGTAGAGGTTCAAGTTGCTGTCCTTACTTGGGAAATCAACCACCTTAACGAACACATCAAACAACACAAAAAAGACCACGCTACTTACCGTGGATTGATGAAAAAAATCGGTCGCCGTCGTAACTTGCTTGCATACTTGCGTAAAAACGACGTTAACCGTTACCGTGAGTTAATCAACTCTCTAGGACTTCGTCGCTAATCTTGCGTCTAAACCGTTTCTATACTTCGTTGACTTCGGCTCGATGTACCATTAGTACAACCTTCGCCTCGTCGCCTAGTCTATAAACAGTTTATCCAGCAAGACTGGAGCTCTCTGATTTTCAGAGGGCTTTTTACGTTGTCACCTTACCTTGGTATGCTCAAGTATAATCTTAGGTTACGGTTCCTAGCACTGTAAGGTAAAATAAACCAGATATTCTCCCTTCGGGGAGATTTTTTTGTTTCACTGAACGTTTCGTACGATCTTCGCCTCGTCTATAAACGATTTATCCAGCAAGAATTATGATGCTAAGGGCGTAAGAAATCCGTATGAAAATAGGGAAATGACACAGTGTTCGATGAACACAAGGAGTTTCATCTTTTTCACTAGGATTTTAGCCCGGGCTCAAATCAGCTCTCGGACTTCAGAGGGCTTTTTTATTGAGGTTTTATCGGTCACAATTTTGGAGACTACAAAAACCTCAAATGGTATCAGCTAATTACACCATAAGGGTGCGTAGCTACTCGGCTTGAAAAGCCGAGTAGCTGTCTGCAAGCCCCTTCGGAGAGCCCACACTTTACGAAGTAAAGTATAGTATGTTATACTTTACATGGAAGTAGTCACCGAATTCCAGTTAGAAATTACTTTGTAACTACGTTTTGAGGAGGAGTAAAATGCTTTCCTATGTTCGACATTACCCACTAGCGATAGCTAAATTAATGTGTCTGTGCTCTCCTAAAATCTGCTGATTTATTACTGACTAATACAGGAGGGTTTTTTATGGGACAGACAATCATATCTGCTATTGGTGTTTATATTTCCACCAGTATCGATTATTTAATTATTTTATTTATTTTATTTGCACAGCTATCACAGAATAAACAAAAATGGCATATTTATGCGGGGCAATATCTAGGCACAGGCTTACTTGTAGGGGCGAGTTTAGTTGCTGCTTATGTCGTTAATTTCGTGCCTGAAGAATGGATGGTTGGATTGCTTGGTTTAATCCCTATCTATTTAGGGATTCGCTTTGCAATTATTGGAGAAGGTGAGGAAGAAGAGGAAGAAGAGGAAGAAATTATTGAAAGATTAGAACAAAGCAAGGCAAATCAACTGTTTTGGACAGTTACATTGCTGACAATTGCGTCTGGCGGAGATAATTTAGGTATCTATATACCTTATTTTGCTTCATTAGATTGGTCACAGACCCTCGTGGCCTTGCTTGTGTTTGTAATCGGCATAATTATCTTATGCGAGATTAGTCGGGTGTTATCCTCTATTCCCTTAATATTCGAGACAATTGAAAAATACGAGCGAATCATTGTGCCCTTAGTATTCATTCTACTTGGACTATACATCATGTATGAAAATGGCACGATAGAGACTTTTCTGACCGTGTAGATTTTTTTGTTTCACTAGGATTTTATCCCGAGCTCAAATTGGCTCTCTGATTTTCAGAGGGCTTTTTATGTTGTCACCTTATCTCGATATACTCAAGTATAATCTTCGGTTACGATTATTAGCACTGTAAGACCAACTATATTTATTTTTCTCATCTTGTTCCATTGTTGAAAATATGGTATACTTTTCATGAGAATTTTCTAAATTTTTAAGATTCTATCAAAGGAGGTTTGCATGCTTTCCAAATTTTCTGGAAGCCGACAAGACCAGCAATTTGTGTTACTTTTAGTTGTTTTGCTAGGTATTTTAGGGATTTCTCTCTTTCTAGCAGTTTCAATGGGATCTGTTGCAATTGATCTAGGAGATACCTATCGGATTATTTTGAGCAGGTTAGGATTTCCTCTTGAGATAGGAGAGGTTTCCAAGTCCACTCTTGCCATTGTATGGAACATGAGATTCCCTCGAATATTGTTAGGTCTGATAGTAGGAGCAGGCCTTTCTATGTGTGGAAGCGTGATGCAGTCTACAGTGAACAATCCCATAGCAGAGCCTTATGTCTTAGGAATATCTGCGGGTGCAACTCTAGGGGCAACCTTGAGCATCATTCTTGGTTTAAAAGTGATGATTAGCCTTGGAGCTTTTCTTGGAGCTATCTTGGCAACAATTGCTGTCCTCATCATTGCCTCTATGCAGGGAAGGATGACAACTTCCAGTCTGATTTTATCAGGAACGGTGGTCAATGCTCTCTTTCTGGCTTTTTCAAACTTTATTATCTCAGTTGGCGCTAATGCGGACAGTGTGATGACCATTAAGTTTTGGACCATGGGCTCGCTCGCGGGGACTTCCTGGGCAGACTTGGTCCTGCCAACTATAGTAGTGGGAATAGCCTTTCTATTTTTCTCTACTCAGTATCGTGTTTTCAATGCGATGATGATGGGAGATGAGGCTGCTTTAACTTTGGGAATTCCCTTACGCTTTTATTGGTATCTTTATGTGACCATGGTGGCTGTGCTAACAGCAGTCTTAGTGGCAACCTGTGGGATTATTGGATTTGTCGGTCTGATTACTCCACATTTAGCTCGAGGGTTAGTAGGAACGAATTACAAGAGGCTTTTTCCTGTTGCAACCTTGCTGGGTGCCCTCTTTGTCATCTGGGCAGACGTACTCTCTCGTATCATCATTCCAAACGCAGAGCTTCCTATTGGTATTTTCACAGCCTTAGTAGGCGCTCCCTTTTTTATCTACATTGTTGGAGGTAGTCGAAGGGAGGTGAGGGTCTGATATGGACTTGATTTGTCAGGATATCCATTTTGGACTAGGAGAGAAAAAAATCCTCAAAGGAATCTCTCTTAAGGTTGAAGGGAATCAATTTCACACGATACTAGGACCAAATGGAAGCGGGAAAACCAGTCTACTTAAACTCCTCTATCGTCAGGAAAAGGCGGACAAAGGCTTGATAAGCCTAGATGGAAAGCCTCTGGGACAATGGACGCTCAAAGAAACAGCCAAGCAAATGGCAGTTGTCACTCAGTTTAATCAATTGCAGTTTGATTGTACAGTTGAGGAAATCGTCTTGCTGGGAAGAACTCCCCACCTCTCTTTTTTACAGAAGGAAAAGGAAAGGGATTATACCCTCGTTCAAGATGCCCTCGTCAAGGTGGATATGCTTGAGAAGAAAACTCGTCTCTATTCGTCTCTGTCAGGAGGAGAGAAACAGCGAGTCTTACTAGCCCGCGCCTTGGCGCAAGAACCGACTCTCTTACTCCTAGACGAACCAACCAATCACCTGGATATCAAGTACCAGCTGGACTTATTGGCCATTGTGAAGGAGCTCAAGGTCAATGTTCTAGCTGTCTTGCATGATATTCAACTTGCTTGTCGCTATTCGGATTATCTCTATCTGATGAAAGAGGGAGAAATCCTTTACCAAGGGACTCCAAAGGAGACCATCACCCCTGAGTCATTGCAAACTGTATACGGAGTTCAAAGTCAGGTTACTTGGACCGAAGATCAGCAAGCCATGATTCACTATTTATAAGAACGAAAAGGAAAACAAGATGAAAAAAACACTAAGCATTTTACTCATAACAGTAGCTACCTTAACTTTGGCAGCTTGTGGTAATACTACTACAGAAAAAGCTACGACCCAATCAAGCGCAGAAACAAGTCAAAAGGCAAGCGCAGAGACGACTTATCCGCTAACGGTCAAAACTTATGATGCTAAGGGAAATGAAGTCGAGCAAGTCTTTGACAAGGCACCTGAAAAAGTTATCACCAACAATCTTTCAACCACTGAAATCTTATTGGAGTTAGGCTTGAAGGATAAAATTGTTGGCATGCTCAATCCAGACAATGCTGTGACGGACAAATACAAGGACGCGATTGCATCTATTCCTCAAATTGGGGATAAAAAAACAGTCTCACAAGAGACAGTCCTTTCTTATGAGCCAGACGCTGTGATGGGTCGAAACATGATGTTTTCTGAAAAATCCTTGGGGACAGTTAGCACTTGGAATGAAAACAAAATCCCAGTTTATACGCAAAAAGCCTCTCTTTCAACAATTCAGCAAGATTTGGGAAATATTGTAGAAGACGTTAAAAATCTTGGAATGATTTTTAATGTTCAGGATAAGGCTAATGAATACGCAGCCCAATTACAAACTAAAATTGACGCTGTTAAGAAAGCAAATCCAGCAAGCCAAGGTGAAAAGAAAAAGGCTTTGATTATGGTTGCTTATAATGATCAAACCTTCGGTGCCTACAAGTCTGCTTTGCAAGAAAGTTTGCTGAATCAACTTGGTTATACAAACGTTGCTACGGGGACATCAGGTTTGACCTTGGAAAATCTCGTGTCAATGGATCCTGAATTGATTATCTATGTAACCAGCGATCGCAATAAAAAATTGGATGAAAAAGCAGTAGAGTTGATGAAGGCAAATGCTGTTTTGGAAAGCGTTCCTGCTATTAAGAATCAAAAAATCATGACCATCTCTTACGATGAATTGATGGACTATGGTCCAGCAGTGATTGATTCCCTTGAGAAAATCAATGACTTTATCAATAAATAATGAGTTTGATTGGGAAGGAATTCAAGTCAAAATCAGCCTTCCCTCTAACTACGACCCCAATCAAACCTATCCGGCAATTTTATTGAATGATGGAAACTTGGACTTCCTATCGTCCCTTTCCGAATCTGTGATTTTAGTGGGCTTGATCTCTAAAAATCGCCTAGATGACTACACGCCCTGGAAGGCAGCTGCTCTGAGAGATGGAGCTCCAGATTTTGGAGGTCAGGCCAAGGTCTATCATAATCATTTATTTGGAGGTCTTTTAGACAAGTTGCACTCGCTTTATCGCCTGGACGAAGCACGCCTTGCCTACGGAGGTTATTCACTAGGCGGTTTGGCGGCAGTCTACAGTCTTTTCAGCTTTGACAAGGTTTCCTGTGTCTTTTCGATTTGCGGTTCCTTTTGGTATCCTGATTTTGTGACTTACTGCAAGGAAGAAAATGTGAAAAATCTAGACTGTTTGCTGTATTTACAGAATGGTCAAACAGAAGGAGCGCACCATGCTAATCGCTTGGCTCAAGCACCAGCCTATGCTGAGCAGATCCATACCAGTCTTCAGAAACGCTATCCGAACGGTCAATTTGTCTTTGATCCTTATGGACACCATGAACAAGTAGCTGAACGATTCCTAGCTTTTTCCAGCTGGTTGGCCCAAAAATGGAAAATCGAATAAAAGATTTATCCCTTGGCTTTTGCCAAGGGATTGTTGTATTTATTTAAGCAAGTTTTTCTCTTTTCTTATCTGGATTCCATATGAAGCTCGCGATAAAGCTAAAGATGATAGTTAGGATAGCGAGGATAATGGCAAGGATGAGGGCAGGTATGCGGATAAACCACCAGAGTGGGTTTGGTTTTTTATCATTATGCCATTGTTTCGTTTCTTGGTCCAAACGTTGGAATTCTGCTTGAATGCGATTGGCGACTGTTTCAATGCCTTCATCATTCATTTTCTTGATATCTGAGATATCGATTGGATTTCCAAAGTTCATATCGACACGTTCACGGCTAACCAAGCCTTTCAAGGTCATAGGACCTGTATAGGTAACCGGCATGATACGGACCTTGGCCATTTTGGCAATCAGAGCTACGCCCCCCTTGACATCGTTTGAGTGACGGCTCCCACTTGGAAACATGATGAGAGAGCGATTACTTTTTTTAAGAACATTGATAGGGTATTTGATGGCTGAGGCGCTAGGATTTTCACGATCGATGGGAAAGGCGCCACACATACGAATCCACCAGCCAAAGATACGGTTGGTAAAGAGTTCTTTTTTGGCCATAAAGATAAACTGTTTTGGCTTGGTCGCAAAAGCCATGTAAACAGGATCCCACCAGGTACGGTGAGGCGCCACCAGGATATAATTTTCATCTTGATTAGGAATTTTATCAGTATTATGATAGTGGGCATTGCCATTGATGGACCATAGGAGCAATACAACCAATCCACGTAAATAAGTATAAAACATACGATCTCCTTCGATTGTTTTCTTGTTATTATTATACCTTATCAAAGGAGGGCTGGCAAACTTTTCCCTTGACTAGGTGCATATTTGGGATGAGATTAGAATTCTTTTAGAAAAAATGATATGATAGAATTCATGGATAAAAATAAGATTATGGGATTAACCCAAAGAGAAGTCAAGGAAAGACAGGCTAAGGGCTTGGTCAATGATTTTACCGCATCGGCCAGTACTAGCACTTGGCAAATCGTTAAACGAAATGTCTTTACCCTTTTTAACGCTTTGAACTTTGCCATTGCTTTGGCGTTAGCCTTTGTGCAGGCTTGGAGCAATCTGGTCTTCTTTGCCGTTATCTGCTTTAACGCTTTTTCTGGAATTGTGACCGAGCTACGGGCCAAACACATGGTGGACAAGCTCAATCTCATGACCAAAGAAAAGGTCAAGACTATTCGTGATGGTCAGGAAGTTGCTCTTAATCCTGAAGAATTGGTGTTAGGAGATGTCATTCGTCTGTCTGCTGGAGAGCAGATTCCCAGTGATGCCTTGGTTTTGGAAGGCTTTGCGGAAGTCAATGAAGCCATGTTAACGGGGGAAAGTGATTTGGTGCAGAAGGAAGTGGATGCCTTGCTTTTGTCAGGAAGTTTCTTGGCTAGTGGGGCAGTTTTGGCTCAAGTTCACCATGTTGGATCTGATAACTATGCTGCCAAACTCATGCTGGAAGCCAAGACCGTTAAACCAATCAACTCCCGTATCATGAAATCGCTGGACAAGTTAGCAGGTTTTACTGGGAAGATTATCATTCCTTTTGGTCTGGCTCTCTTGCTAGAAGCTTTGATTTTAAAAGGCTTGCCTCTTAAGTCATCCGTTGTAAACTCGTCGACAGCCCTACTGGGAATGTTGCCTAAGGGAATCGCCCTTTTGACCATTACTTCGCTCTTGACTGCAGTTATCAAGCTAGGTTTGAAAAAGGTTTTGGTGCAGGAGATGTACTCTGTTGAGACCTTGGCGCGCGTGGATATGCTCTGTTTGGACAAGACGGGTACCATCACCCAAGGAAAGATGCAGGTGGAAGCTGTTTTTCCGCTGACGGCAACTTATGGTGAAGAGGCTATTGCCAGCATTTTGGCCAGCTACATAGCTCACAGTGAGGATAAAAATCCAACAGCTCAAGCTATTCGTCAGCGTTTCCAAGGTCAGGTAGTCTATCCTATGATCTCTAATATGCCTTTCTCAAGCGATCGCAAGTGGGGAGCCATGGAGTTAGAAGGTTTGGGAACAGTTTTCTTAGGGGCGCCTGAGATGTTGCTGGATTCTGAGGTCCCAGAAGCCAGAAAGGCCTTGGAGAGAGGTTCACGTGTCTTAGTCTTAGCTCTCAGTCAGGAGAAATTAGACCATCACAAACCACAAAAACCATCTGATATTCAGGCTCTAGCCTTGCTGGAAATCTTGGACCCCATTCGAGAGGGAGCAGCAGAGACGCTGGACTATCTCCGTTCTCAGGAAGTGGGGCTCAAGATTATCTCTGGTGACAATCCAGTTACGGTATCCAGCATTGCCCAGAAGGCTGGTTTTGCGGACTACCACAGTTATGTAGATTGCTCGAAAATGACGGATGAGGAATTGGTTGCTATGGCTGAGGAGACAGCTATTTTCGGACGTGTTTCCCCTCATCAAAAGAAACTCATCATCCAAACGCTGAAAAAAGCGGGTCATACAACAGCTATGACGGGAGACGGAGTCAATGATATTCTGGCCCTTCGTGAGGCGGATTGTTCTATTGTGATGGCTGAGGGAGATCCTGCGACTCGTCAGATTGCCAATCTGGTTCTCTTGAACTCTGACTTTAATGATGTTCCTGAGATTCTCTTTGAAGGTCGTCGTGTGGTCAATAACATTGCCCACATTGCACCGATTTTCTTGATAAAGACCATCTATTCCTTCTTGCTCGCAGTCATCTGTATTGCCAGTGCTCTTCTGGGACGGTCTGAATGGATTTTAATTTTCCCCTTCATTCCAATCCAGATTACCATGATTGACCAGTTCGTGGAAGGTTTCCCACCATTCGTTCTAACTTTTGAGCGAAATATCAAACCTGTTGAGCCAAATTTCCTCAGAAGATCCATGCTTCGTGCTCTACCAAGTGCTCTCATGGTTGTGTTCAGCGTTCTTTTTGTGAAACTATTTGGAAGTAGCCAAGGTTGGTCTGAGTTAGAAATCTCAACTTTACTCTATTATCTCTTGGGGTCAATTGGTTTCTTATCCGTATTTAGAGCCTGCATGCCATTTACCCTCTGGCGTGTCCTCTTGATTGTTTGGTCAGTAGGAGGCTTCCTAGCCACAGCTCTCTTCCCAAGAATCCAAAAACTGCTTGAAATTTCGACCTTAACAGGACAAACATTACCTGTTTATGGTGTCATGATGTTGGTCTTTACCGTGATTTTCATCCTGACTAGTCGCTATCAAGCCAGAAAATAAAGAAAGGCTGCAATCTGTGGATTGCGGTCTTTTTAGGTGCAGGAGTGCTGGCTGAAATGTGGTATAATAAGAGGTAATAGAGTTTTGGAAAGAGAGAGAAGATGATTTCAAAGAGATTAGAGTTGGTGGCGTCTTTTGTGCCGCAGGGAGCCATTTTACTAGATGTGGGGAGTGACCATGCTTATTTGCCTATCGAGTTAGTCGAAAGAGGAAAAATCGAAAGCGCCATTGCAGGTGAAGTTGTGGAGGGACCTTATCAGTCTGCTGTCAAAAATGTTGAGGCCCACGGCCTAAAGGAGAAAATCCATGTTCGTTTAGCCAATGGCTTGGCAGCTTTTGAAGAGGCAGACCAAGTGTCTGTCATTACCATTGCTGGTATGGGTGGTCGTTTGATTGCTAGGATTTTAGAAGAAGGCTTGGACAAGTTAGCTAATGTAGAACGATTGATCCTCCAACCCAATAATCGTGAAGACGATTTGCGTATCTGGTTACAAGAGAACGGATTTCAGATTGTAGCTGAAAGCATCTTAGAAGAAGCTGGCAAGTTTTACGAGATTTTGGTGGTGGAAGCAGGACAAATGAAGTTATCAGCCAGTGATGTTCGCTTTGGTCCTTTTTTGTCCAAAGAAGTCAGCCCAGTCTTTGTCCAAAAATGGCAAAAAGAAGCTGTTAAGCTAGAGTTTGCCCTCGGAAAAATCCCAGAAAAAAATCTGGAGGAACGTCAAGTTCTAGTGGATAAAATTCAAGCCATCAAGGAGGTTCTCCATGCTAGCAAGTGAAGTAATTAACGCATATGAAGCTTTTTGCCCTCAGGAATTTTCAATGGAGGGAGACAGTCGTGGCCTGCAAATTGGAACTTTGGACAAGGATATCCAAAGGGTTATGGTGGCTCTGGATATTCGTGAAGAAACGGTGGCTGAAGCCATTGAAAAGGGTGTGGACTTGATTATTGTCAAGCACGCGCCGATTTTCCGTCCCATCAAGGATTTGATATCCAGCCGTCCACAAAATCAGATTTACATTGATCTCATCAAGCATGACATCGCAGTTTATGTAAGCCATACCAATATTGACATCGTTGAAAATGGCCTTAATGACTGGTTCTGCCAGATGCTAGGTATCGAGGAAACGACTTATCTGCAGGAGACAGGATCTGAACGTGGGATTGGACGTATTGGAAATATTCGGCCTCAGACATTTGGGGAACTAGCCCAACATGTCAAGCAAGTCTTTGGTTTAGATAGCCTTCGATTGGTGCATTATCAAGAGAATGATTTGCAGAAGCCTATTTCAAGAGTGGCCATCTGTGGTGGGAGCGGGCAGTCTTTCTATAAGGATGCTTTAGCTAAGGGAGCGGATGTCTATATCACTGGTGATATTTACTACCATACTGCCCAGGATATGCTGTCTGATGGTTTGTTGGCATTGGACCCAGGTCACTATATCGAAGTGCTTTTTGTGGAAAAAATTGCAGAGCTTCTTACTCAATGGAAAGAGGAAAAAGGCTGGGAACTAGAGATTTTACCTAGTCAAGCATCGACCAATCCTTTCCACCATATCTAGTTAGAAAGTGAAAACAATGAAAAAAGTTGCCATTATTGGAGCAGGAATTGTGGGAGCAACAGCTGCCTACTACCTCTCTAAAGAAAGTGACCTAGAAGTAACCGTCTTTGACCATGGACAAGGTCAGGCTACCAAGGCCGCAGCAGGAATTATCAGTCCTTGGTTTTCCAAACGCCGCAATAAGGCCTGGTACAAAATGGCGCGTTTGGGGGCTGATTTTTATGTGGATTTGTTGGCTGATTTAGAAAAGTCAGGGCAAGGAATCGATTTTTACCAGCGTTCGGGAGTCTTTCTCTTGAAAAAGGACGAATCCAAGCTGGAAGAACTCTATCAACTAGCCCTCCAGCGCAGAGAAGAATCTCCCTTGATAGGGCAATTAGCCATTCTGGACCCAGCATCAGCTAATGAATTATTCCCTGTCTTGCAGGGATTTGATCGCTTGCTCTATGCTTCTGGTGGAGCGAGAGTAGATGGTCAACTCTTAGTGACTCGTTTGCTGGAAGCCAGTCATGTCAAGCTGGTCAAAGAAAAAGTGACTCTGACACCTTTAGCATCAGGTTACCAGATTGACGAAGAGGTGTTTGATCAGGTTATTTTGGCGACGGGAGCTTGGTTGGGGGATATGTTAGAACCCTTGGGTTATGCTGTGGATGTTCGTCTCCAAAAGGGGCAACTCCGAGATTATAGGCTTGCCCAAGACATGGAAGCTTACCCTGTTGTTATGCCCGAAGGGGAGTGGGATTTGATTCCTTTTGCAGGTGGGAAATTGTCCTTAGGTGCTACTCATGAAAATGACATGGGGTTTGATTTGACGGTAGATGAAACCTTACTCCAACAAATGGAGGAAGCAGCCTTGCCCCATTATCCAGTTTTATCTAAAGCGACTTCAAGGACTGAGCGTGTGGGAATCCGTGCCTATACCAGTGATTTCTCACCTTTCTTTGGGCAAGTACCTGGCTTAGCAGGTGTCTATGCTGCTAGTGGACTAGGTTCATCAGGCCTCACAACGGGTCCTATCATTGGTTACCACCTAGCCCAACTGGTTCAAGGTAAGGAATTGACCTTGGATCCTCTAAACTATCCAATTGAAAACTATGTCAAACGAGTAAAAAGCGAATAAGAATTTTACTGAAATTTTATCCTACCCCCTAGGATGGCAAATGACATTCCCTATCAAAAATGGTAAAATAAGAAAAAATAATCCGAGAATCGAGGAAAGAAGATGCAAGAAAAGATTTTGGTAACGGGTGGGGCAGGTTTTATCGGGACCCACACTGTTATTGAGTTAATCCAAGCAGGTCATCAGGTTGTTGTGGTGGATAACCTTGTGAATAGTAACAGAAAAAGTTTAGAAGTTGTTGAGAGAATTACAGGAGTTGAAGTGCCTTTCTATGAGGCAGATATCCGTGATACAGATACTCTTCGTGACATTTTCAAACAAGAAGAACCAACAGGGGTCATTCACTTTGCTGGCTTGAAGGCTGTTGGTGAATCTACCCGTATCCCTCTTGCCTATTATGATAACAATATCGCAGGAACTGTCAGTCTTCTAAAAGCCATGGAAGAAAACAACTGTAAAAACATCATTTTCAGTTCTTCTGCGACAGTTTACGGAGATCCTCATACAGTGCCAATCTTGGAAGATTTCCCACTTTCAGTGACCAACCCATACGGTCGTACCAAGCTTATGCTTGAGGAAATTTTAACCGATATCTACAAGGCAGACCCAGAATGGAATGTGGTCTTGCTTCGTTACTTTAACCCAATCGGAGCTCATGAAAGTGGAGACCTAGGAGAAAATCCAAACGGTATTCCAAACAACCTCTTGCCATATGTGACGCAAGTAGCCGTTGGAAAATTAGAACAGGTGCAAGTGTTTGGAGACGATTACGATACGGAAGATGGAACAGGTGTTCG
Organism: Streptococcus sp. 20925_1_24; assembly: GCF_041432335.1. Taxonomy (GTDB): domain Bacteria; phylum Bacillota; class Bacilli; order Lactobacillales; family Streptococcaceae; genus Streptococcus; species Streptococcus mitis_BM. The sequence goes on from NZ_JAPVZM010000011.1 coordinate 65,663, forward strand.
TGACTATATCCACGTTGTTGACTTGGCTAAAGGTCATGTTGCAGCTCTGAAAAAAATCCAAAAAGGCTCAGGTCTAAACATTTATAACCTTGGTACAGGTAAAGGCTACTCAGTTCTTGAAATTATCCAAAACATGGAAAAAGCAGTGGGACGTCCTATTCCTTACCGCATCGTAGAACGTCGCCCAGGTGATATCGCTGCCTGCTACTCAGACCCAGCAAAAGCTAAAGCAGAACTCGGCTGGGAAGCAGAATTAGGCATCACCCAAATGTGTGAAGACGCATGGCGTTGGCAAAGCAAGCATCCAAATGGATTCGAAGACTAAGATGGTGATATCAATCATTGTCCCCTGTTTAAACGAAGAGGAAGTACTTCCTCTTTTTTATCAGGCTTTGGAAGCTTTACTTCCAGATTTGGAAACAGAAATCGAGTATGTCTTTGTCGACGATGGATCAAGTGATGGGACTTTGGAACTTTTAAAGACCTATCGGGAGCAAAATCCGGCAGTGCATTATCTTTCTTTCTCACGAAATTTTGGCAAAGAAGCAGCTCTGTATGCAGGCTTACAATATGCGACAGGAGACCTAGTGGTGGTAATGGATGCAGACCTGCAGGATCCTCCTAGTATGTTGCTTGAGATGAAAGCCTTACTAGACCAAAATGCAGATTTGGACTGCGTAGGAACACGGAGAACCAGTCGGGAGGGAGAACCCTTCTTTCGTAGTTTCTGTGCTGATATCTTTTACCGCCTCATGCAAAAAATCAGTCCAGTAGCCCTGCCGTCAGGTGTTCGTGATTTTCGTATGATGAGAAGGTCTGTAGTCGATGCCATTTTAAGTTTGACCGAGTTCAATCGTTTTTCAAAGGGGCTCTTTGCATGGGTGGGATTCAAAACCTACTATTTGGACTATCCAAATGTCGAAAGGCAGGCTGGTAAGACCAGTTGGAGTTTTAGGCAACTCTTTTTTTACTCCATTGAAGGGATTGTTAATTTTTCAGATTTTCCCTTGATTATCGCCTTTGTGGCTGGTCTCCTATCTTGTTTCATTTCTCTGCTTATGACCTTTTTTGTCGTGGTTCGGACCCTCATTATGGGCAATCCGACATCAGGTTGGACCTCTCTGATGGCTGTTATTCTCTTTCTCGGAGGCATTCAACTCTTGACCATTGGGATTCTCGGCAAGTACATCAGTAAGATTTATCTAGAGACTAAAAAAAGACCACTTTATCTTATCAAAGAAAAAAGCGACCTTCCTGATTTTACAGAAAAAAATAAAGTGAAAAGACTATAATTTTACATGGAAATGTGCTAAACTAGAGGGAGTGGATTATCGCCATTGATTTAGGCTTCCTGGTTTCCAATCAGGGCGCGAGTTGGGCAATTTTTAACAGCCTCTAAGACATCCTGACAAGGAGAAATTTCTTTTTCCAGCTGGTCAGGATCATCGTAAAAACGCACGATTCCATTATCGTGGTAATCAAATAAATCAGAATAAGTTTGGCAAAGCCCACAGGCGATGCATCGTTCAGGTATAAGTGTGATTTTCATATTTATATTGTAATAAGAAAAGTAAAAAAAAACAAGGAGTAAGGTATGGCAAAAGAACCGTGGCAAGAAGATATTTATGAAAATCAAGAAGAAACAAGATCAGAACGTCGTAAGAGAACTCAAGGTAGAGATGTAGTAGCCAATCGTGTCTTGACGATCCTAGCCAGTATTTTCTTTGTAATTGTGGTGGTAATGATTATTGTTCTCATCTATCTATCATCGGGTGGGAGTAATCGCACAGCAGCCTTGAAAGATTTTCACGATTCAGACGCAAATGTAGTACAGATTTCATCTTCTAGTAGTTCCCAGCCTGAACAGAGTTCAGAATCTTCTTCTGAACACTCGGAGGAAGCTACAGATCCAGAAGGGACGACAAAAGTCTTAGCTGGAGAAGGAGAAGCAGCCATTGCAGCTCGCGCTGGGATTTCGATTGCTCAGTTAGAAGCCTTAAATCCTAGTCATATGGCTACAGGATCTTGGTTTGCTAATCCAGGTGATGTTGTTAAAATCAAATAGGAGTTGATATGAAAACAATTCAAATTGCTATTGACGGCCCTGCTTCAAGTGGTAAGAGTACGGTCGCAAAGATTATTGCCAAGGACTTTGGATACACCTACCTAGATACAGGTGCCATGTATCGTGCGGCGACCTATATGGCTCTCAAGAACCAATTAGGAGTGGAAGAGATTGAGGAACTTTTAGCCTTATTGGACCAGCATCCAATCAGTTTTGGACGCTCAGAAACTGGAGAACAGCTTGTCTTTGTAGGAGATGTGGATATTACCCATCCTATCCGTGAAAATGAAGTGACCAATCATGTTTCAGCTATTGCAGCAATTCCTGAAGTACGTGAGAAACTAGTTTCCCTCCAACAAGAAATTGCCCAACAAGGTGGGATTGTCATGGATGGTCGCGATATTGGAACGGTTGTATTGCCACAAGCAGAATTAAAAATTTTCCTAGTAGCTTCAGTCGATGAGAGAGCAGAGCGCCGTTACAAGGAAAATATTGCTAAGGGAATTGAAACAGACCTTGAAACCCTAAAAGAGGAAATTGCTGCGCGTGACTACAAGGATAGTCATCGTGAGACTTCACCTCTCAAACAAGCAGAGGATGCTGTCTACCTTGATACAACTGGCTTGAACATTCAAGAAGTAGTTGAAAAAATCAAAGCAGAAGCTGAAAAAAGAATGTAAATGTAGAAAAGCCGATAGATTGATATCGGTTTTTTCTAAATTTGTCAAAATGCTGATTTTAAGGTATAATAGTTGCTGTTCGAGAAATTTTGATTTTCAAAGAATAGTGAATGTTTATAAGGAGAAATCATGAACAACCTACCAAATTGCCCAAAATGTAACTCAGAGTATGTCTACGAAGACGGTGCCCTACTGGTTTGCCCAGAGTGTGCTTATGAGTGGAATCCTGCTGAAGTTGCAGATGTAGAAGAGGGCCTTGTTGCTATCGATGCCAACGGAAATAAATTGGCTGACGGTGATACAGTCACTCTAATCAAGGACTTGAAAGTAAAAGGTGCGCCAAAAGATTTGAAACAAGGAACGCGCGTTAAAAATATCCGCATCGTAGAAGGCGACCACAATATCGACTGTAAGATTGATGGCTTTGGTGCCATGAAACTCAAATCAGAGTTTGTGAAGAAAATTTAAGCATGTCAAAACACTATAAACTTGTATTTTATAGCCGTATCTTCTTGTTTCTAGCGGCTTTTACGGGAGTTTATCTTGAAATCGCCAAGCATGGTGGATTTGGGATGTTGCTCTATTATACGGTTCTGTCCAACCTCTTAGTAGCGATTTTTACGCTCTATCTCCTAAAGGTTATGAGCCGTTTAGGTGAAAACTGGCAAAGGCCAAATCTCTTGCGCTTAAAAGGTGGGGTCACCATGAGTATCATGATTACATGTGTGATTTACCATTTCCTATTAGCGCCTATTGCGACTAATTTCTATACCCTAGAAAATTTCCTTTGCCACTATATCGTTCCCCTCTGGTTTTTAGCAGATACCCTCTTTTTTGACAAACAGGGTCAATACAAGATTTGGGATCCAGTTGTGTGGACGATTTTACCCTTGCTGTATATGATTTTTGCTCTTTTTAATGGTTTGGTATTGAAACTTGATGTTCCTAATTCTAAGGTCAGTCCCTTCCCTTACTTCTTTTTGAATGTAAACAAGGGTTGGGATGTTGTGTTCAAGTGGTGTCTGATTATCTTTGTTGCCTATATGGTGGCAGGATTTATCTTCTACTTTATCAAGCAAATCAAGAGAAAGTCATCCTAATACTCTTCGAAAATCAAATTCAAACCACGTCAGTTTCGCCTTGCCGTACTCAAGTACAGCCTGCGGCTAGCTTCCTAGTTTGCTCTTTGATTTTCATTGAGTATAAGACACAAGGGATTCATTTTCGAGTTTAAGAAGGAGTCTATACACCAAAGAGGCTTCTTCTTTTCTTACTTGTTTGATAACTATCAAAAGAGACAGAAGATTAAGAGAAAATATAGAAAGAGATTTCATGAAACAATTTTTAGAACGGGCCAGTATTTTGGCTCTCTCCCTCGTTTTGATTACATCCTTTTCCATCTCGAGTGCCCTGCCAGCCATGTTTGACTATTATCAAGGTTATCCTAAGGAACAAATTGAGCTCTTGGCGAGCTTGCCATCTTTTGGGATCATGATTATGTTACTACTAAATGGTTTCTTAGAAAAAATATTTCCTGAGCGATTACAGATTAGTTTGGGATTGTTAATTTTATCACTGAGTGGAACAGCACCCTTTTGGTATCAAGCCTATCCCTTTGTCTTTGGAACACGGATTCTTTTTGGTTTGGGTGTAGGGATGATTAATGCCAAGGCAATTTCTATTATCAGTGAACGCTATCAAGGAAAAACGCGAATTCAGATGTTAGGGCTACGCGGTTCTGCAGAGGTTGTGGGGGCTTCTCTCATCACCTTGGCAGTCGGTCAGTTGTTGGCCTTTGGTTGGACAGCTACTTTCTTAGCTTATAGTGCTGGATTTTTGGTGTTGACCCTTTATTTGCTCTTTGTCCCTTATGGAAAAGAAAAGAAAGAAGTCAAGAAAAAAACGAAGGAAGCAAGTCGCTTAACTCGGGAAATGAAGGGCTTGATTTTTATCCTAGCTATTGAAGCGGCAGTTGTAGTTTGTACCAATACGGCTATTACTATTCGTATTCCAAGTTTGATGGTGGAAAGAGGACTTGGAGATGCCCAGTTATCTAGTTTTGTTCTTAGTGTCATGCAGTTGATCGGGATTGTGGCTGGTGTTAGTTTTTCTTTCCTGATTTCAATATTTAAAGAGAAACTGCTCCTCTGGTCTGGTATTACCTTCGGCTTAGGGCAAATCGTGATTGCCTTGTCACCATCCTTATGGGTAGTTGTAGCAGGGAGTATTCTAGCTGGTTTTGCCTACAGTGTAGCCTTGACGACGGTCTTTCAACTTGTCTCTGAACGAATTCCAGCTAAACTCCTCAATCAAGCAACTTCATTTGCTGTATTAGGTTGTAGCTTCGGAGCCTTTACGACTCCATTCATTCTAGGTGCGATTGGCTTAATGACGCACAATGGGATGTTGGTCTTTGCCATTTTAGGATCTTGGTTGATTGTAACCTCTATCTTTGTCATGTACCTACTTCAAAAGAGAGCTTAGGATTGATTCCTAAGTTTTTCTTTTTGTGAATTTTATACCCATACAGTTGTAAATTTTCTAGCTTGTTACTGTACTATTTTCTTGATAAAATAGAAGTTATGACAAGATACAAAGCAACTATTTCCTATGATGGTTATGCCTTTGCTGGTTTTCAGCGCCAGCCACATGCGCGTAGCGTTCAGGAGGAAATTGAAAAAACCTTGACGAGACTCAATAAAGGGCAAGCCATCACTGTTCACGGTGCTGGTAGAACTGATAGTGGTGTTCATGCATTGGGACAGGTCATTCATTTTGACCTGCCCTATCAAATGGATGAGGAAAAACTTCGCTTTGCCTTGGACACCCAGTCCCCTGAAGATATTGATGTGATTTCGATTGAGCTTGTGGCAGATGATTTTCATTGCCGTTATGCCAAGCATAGCAAGACCTATGAGTTTATTGTGGATAGAGGACGTCCCAAAAATCCTATGCGCCGTCATTATGCCACTCACTTTCCCTACCCACTTGATGTGGAACGGATGCAGATTGCAATCAAAAAGCTAGAGGGAACCCATGATTTTACCGGTTTTACAGCCTCTGGGACTAATGTGGAGGATAAGGTTCGCACCATTACAGAAGCTAGTCTCAGGGTTGATGAGACAGGCCAGTTTTTGACTTTTACCTTTTCAGGAAATGGTTTCTTGTATAAGCAGATTCGCAATATGGTGGGGACACTGCTCAAAATCGGAAATAATCGTATGCCAGTGGAGCAGATTGACCTGATCTTGGAGAGAAAGGACAGGCAACTTGCAGGTCCTACTGCAGCACCAAATGGTTTGTATTTAAAGGAGATTCATTATGAAGAATAATCGTATTTTAGCACTTTCTGGAAATGACATTTTTAGTGGTGGTGGTTTGTCAGCAGATTTGGCAACCTATACATTGAACGGCTTGCATGGTTTTGTAGCAGTGACTTGCTTAACAGCTTTAACAGAAAAGGGCTTTGAAGTCTTTCCAACTGACGATGCCATTTTTCAACATGAATTAGATAGCTTGCGTGATGTGGAGTTTGGGGGGATTAAGATTGGTCTTCTACCAACTGTCAGCGTAGCTGAGAAGGCCTTGGATTTTATCAAACAACGTCCAGAAGTGCCTGTGGTTCTGGATCCTGTCTTGGTCTGCAAGGAAACACACGACGTAGCAGTTAGTGAGCTCTGCCAAGAATTGATTCGCTTTTTCCCTCATGTCAGCGTGATTACGCCTAACCTTCCAGAAGCAGAATTATTAGCTGGCCAGGAAATTAAAACCTTGGAAGACATGAAAACTGCAGCGCAGAAATTGCATGACTTAGGCGCGCCAGCAGTCATTATCAAGGGAGGAAATCGCCTTAGTCAGGACAAGGCTATGGATGTCTTTTATGATGGACAAAACTTTACAGTCCTAGAAAATCCTGTCATCCAAGGACAAAATGCTGGTGCAGGTTGTACCTTTGCTTCCAGCATTGCCAGTCATCTAGTCAAAGGTGATGAACTTTTACCAGCAGTAGAAAGCTCTAAGGCTTTCGTTTACCGTGCCATTGCACAAGCAGATCAGTATGGAGTAAGACAATATGAAGCAAACCAAAACAACTAAAATTGCCCTTGTATCCCTATTAACCGCTCTCTCTGTGGTTCTAGGTTATTTCTTAAAAATTCCAACACCGACAGGCATTCTAACTCTTTTAGATGCGGGTGTCTTCTTTGCGGCCTTCTACTTTGGTAGTCGTGAAGGAGCTGTAGTCGGAGGACTAGCAGGTTTCTTGATTGACCTCTTATCAGGCTATCCTCAGTGGATGTTCTTTAGCTTGGTCAACCATGGCTTGCAGGGATTTTTCGCAGGATTTAAAGGAAAAGCTCAGTGGTTAGGCCTTATCTTGGCAACGATTGCCATGGTAGGGGGTTACGCCTTGGGTTCTACATTGATGAATGGCTGGGCTGCAGCCCTACCAGAAATTCTACCAAATTTCATGCAAAATATGGTGGGGATGATTGTAGGATTTATTCTTAGTCAAAGTATCAAGAAGATAAAGTAAAAAGTTAGCTGTTCGAGCTAACTTTTTTTGTATAATTTTAATCAAAATAAAGCAAATCTTTGCTGGTGCTTGTAAAGAGTTCAAAGCCATCCTTGGTAACAACACCGCAGTCTTCTATGCGGACACCGACCTTACCAGGGATATAGATACCTGGTTCAACAGAGAAGCACATGCCTTCTTCGATGATCATGTCGTTTCCTTCCATGATAGATGGGAATTCGTGAACATCCATACCGATACCATGACCGAGACGATGGTTGAAGTACTCACCGTAACCAGCTTTTTCGATGACCTCACGAGCAGCACGGTCCACTTCATGAGCAGTCACACCCGGCTTGATAAAGTCAAGAGCAGCTTGTTGGGCTTCAAGAGTCAAGCTATAAATGTCTTTCTTGAATTGGTCAGGTTTGCCGACTGCGACTGTACGAGTCATATCTGACGCATAGCCGTTGACTAGAACACCAAGGTCAAAGAGGAGAAGAGCATTATTTTCAACCTTGTTTACTGCTGGAATGCCGTGTGGATTTGCAGCATTATTACCAGTCAAGACCATGGTGTCAAAGCTCATTTCATAGCCTTCACGCTTCATAGCAAAGTCGATTTGGGCGATGATATCTGTCTCAGTCTTATCAAGAGAAATATTATCAAAACCAACCTTAACAGCCTTGTCAGCATAGAGACCTGCAACCATCATTTTTTGCACTTCGTCAGCTGATTTGATGAGGCGCATGCGTTGGATACGAGGTGTGAGGTTTTCAAACTCAGCAGTTTCAAAAACGGTTTTCAAGCCATGGTATTTGGTCAAGATGAGATTGTCAAACTCAACAGCTACACGTTTGAAGTCAAGTTGTGGAAGAGCATGTTTCATTTTTTGCCATGGATTTTCAGAATCCACATAGCCCACAACTGGGAAGGAAACAGTGCTGCTTGCACGCTCAACCTCAAGGGCTGGGACAAAGAGGAGAGGTTCCTGATCCGCTAGGATAAAAAGGAACATTTGGCGTTCATGGGGATCACTGTAAAAGCCAGTGAGGTAATTGATTGTGACGGGATCAGATACGACAGCGACGTCTAGTTTTTCTGATTCAAGATATGTTACGATTTGTTGTAATTTAGACATATGCTACCTTCTTTCTACCCCTCTATTTTGGCAAAAAAAGAGAGAAAATGCAAGGGAGAAGGGTAAAAGAAAAGACAAAAAGAACTCCGAAAAGATGAGTCCACTGAAAAAATAGGTCTCTTACTTTTAATGAAATGAAAACCGAGGAATCT
>NZ_JAPVZM010000012.1:0-72931 GCF_041432335.1 Streptococcus sp. 20925_1_24
TTTGCAAAATAGTCTTCCTTGGTCAAGACATAATGAACTCTTGTCACGATTCGGCCTTCTTCATGCCGGTCCATACAAGCATAAGCTTCTTCGTGGGAAAAACGCATGCCTGATTTCTCCATGACCTTTCCTGACGCAGGATTATCCTTATCGTGAAGAGCAACTAACTTGTTCATTCCTATTTTCTCAAAAACTAGCTTAATTACGGCACGATTGGCTTCTGTCGTCAATCCTTGATTCCAATACTTTTTATTGATAATGTAGCCAATAGCTGCCTTCTTAAGAACAGGATCAATCTTGTGCAAGTCAATGGTTCCAATAAATTTGCCATTGCTTTTTAGTTCTATTCCCCAGCGTCCCAAGGGATTGGTCAAGTAGAACTGAGCAATGTTATTCTTGGTTTCTTCCAAGCTTTGATTGGTTAGAAAAGTGTAACGTGTATTATCCTTGTCCGAGGCATAGTCAAACATTGCTTCCGCATCATCCAAGGTTACAGGTCTAAGCAATAAACGCTCAGTCTCGACTATGGGATACTGGGCTAGTTTTAAAAAGATTGATTCCATAGGATTCCACCACTTGAAAAGTTTCTAACTAAGATAAGGATATTGAATGAAATATTTAAAAAGCAAATTTATACTTGGTATTGAGATAACTTTAAGTACAAAAGAACTATCCTTCAGATAGAGGTTGAGGATCTAATTCTTCGCTCTCTTCTTTTTTAACCGGTGCTGGTTCATAAGCTCGGATAATCTGAGCGACAACAGGATGGCGAACCACATCCTTAGCTGAAAAATGAACAAAGTCAATCTGGTGAATGTTCTTGAGCTTTTCTTGGGCATCAATCAAACCGGACTTGACGTTACGCGGAAGGTCAATCTGACTGATATCTCCATTGACAATCATCTTAGAATTAAAACCTAAACGAGTCAAGAACATCTTCATCTGCATGATAGTCGTATTTTGCGCCTCATCGAGAATGACAAAGGCATCGTCCAAGGTCCGTCCACGCATGTAGGCAAGGGGCGCGATTTCTATAATTTCACGCTCCATGAGACGGGTAGTCTGGTCTTTTCCTAAAATCTGATACAAGGCATCGTAAACAGGTCGAAGGTAAGGATCTACCTTCTCCTTAAGATCACCCGGAAGAAATCCAAGACTCTCACCTGCTTCCACTGCTGGACGAGTCAGGATAATCCTCTTGACTTGTCCACGTTTAAGGGCAGTCACTGCCAAGGTCACTGCAAGAAAGGTCTTACCTGTACCTGCTGGCCCAATTCCAAAGGTCACATCATGCTGTTTAACACTGTCCACATAAAGTTTTTGCCCTAGAGTTTTGACACGGATAGGCTTCCCTGTATTGTCCTTGATAATTTCTTCTTCATAAAGGGCGACAAACTTGTCGATTTCATCGTTTTTGACCATGCTAATCGCAGTCACCACATCTGGCGTACCAACGGTCATCCCACGGTTCACCAAGACCATGAGAGCTTGAATAACCTGACGAGCTTCCTCACAGGCAGTCTCTTCTCCCAAAACCTGGACAATCTCCGTACGAGCATGAATCACAACATCAAGCTCTTCTTCCATTAAACGAAGATGGCGCTCATTGGAACCAAAAAGATGAAACAAGTCATCTGGATGACTCAGTTGAATGTCTATTGAATGTTCCTTCAAATAAAGAACCTCTCTAATCCTTTTATTTCTTTTTATTATAGCAAAGGGGTGGAGAAATTACTAGCCCAAACCCAATGAATCATGCTAGTGTTCTAAGTATTCTTGCCAGATAGCATCAAAGTCTCCTAGATTGAAAGAGAAACTGGCATATTCCTCTAAAAAGCGACTCACCTCATCAAAATCATCTGTGTGTTTTGGGAAGGATGACTCTTCAAAAGCGAGGTCTGCCAAAATAGCTTTAGGACTGTTACTTTTAGGATTGCGCTCGGTCATGAGCCAAGTGTAAAATGATTTTCTCATAAATCACCCTAAATCAACTCTGTCCCAAACTGGTCTTGCTTGATTTTACCAGCCTTCATCAAGCCACCGAGTGCTTTCTTGAACTGACCTTTAGAAATACCAAAGGTTGCTTTGATGTCGTCTGGAGATGACTTATCATTTAAGGTCATGAAACCACCATTGCTTTCCAAATAAGTCAAAATCATCTGAGCATCATTTTCCAACATCTCAAAAGAACGAGGTTTGAGGGAGAGGTTCAGAGTGCGGTCCACTTCACGGAAACCAATGACACGCGCATCTAGAACTTGACCCAAACGTGGTTCTGCGTAGCGCTCACTAGGATGGATAAAACCAAGCATGTTATTTTCTGGCAGGTAAACAAAAGTCCCTGACAGCTTGAGGCGGTAAACAATGGCTGGCCAGTTTTGGTTCTGCATGTTGTTGTAGGCAGGATGAGCCAGACGTTGAAAGTCTTCTTGATAAGCCAAGAGTCCCCAGATACGGTCTTTCTTGTCCACCTCAAGACGGATGTAGAGTTGGTCGCCCTTCTTAGGCCAGAGTTCCTTGAGCTCAGGGAGAATATCGAGTGACACAACGATTTCCTTGTCAGGAAGGCCTGTATCCACAAAGACTCCCAAGTCCTTACGAACCTCTGTGACACGTCCCCAACCAAATTGGTCCTGAGTGGCAGTGACTTCTAAAGTGGTCAAGCGGAGCTTTTGCTTCATATCTGTATAGGCAAAACCTTTGACCGTATCCCCTACTGTATGGTGACCTTCTTCCTTGGCAAGAGCATAGGTTTGACCATCCTTTTGCACAAAGTAAAAACGGTCATTTTCATCGATGATGAGTCCAACGATAAAACTTGCAAGATTTGTATTCATATTTCCTTCTTTCGAATAAAACTCAGCCAGCAATGCCAACTGAGTTTTTCTGTTTTTTATTTTTAGACTTCCAAAAGTTCTTTCTCTTTGTTGGCAGTCATGTCGTCGATGTGTTTAACAGCATCGTCTGTTACTTTTTGAATGTCTTTTTCAAGAGTCTTCAATTCGTCTTCAGTGATTTCTTTTGCTTTTTCTTGTTTCTTAGCTTCGTCCATAGCATCGCGACGGATATTGCGGACAGCCACTTTAGCATTCTCACCGACCTTCTTCACTTCTTTAGCAAGGTCACGACGAGTTTCTTCTGTAAGAGCTGGGATAACCAAGCGAATCACAGAACCATCGTTAGCTGGTGTGATACCAAGATCAGAAGCGTTCAAGGCACGTTCGATATCTTTCAATGAAGACTTATCAAATGGTGTTACCAACAAAACACGCGCTTCTGGAATCGTAATTGAAGCGATTTGGTTAAGAGGAGTTTCTACTCCGTAGTATTCTACATGTACACGGTCAAGCAAGCTTGCATTGGCACGGCCAGCACGGATACCACCAAATTCACGAGCAAGTGATTGGTGAGACTGGGTCATTCTCTCTTTAGCTTTTTCAATAATTGCGTTAGCCATAATCTTTCTTATTCCTTTTCTTAGATATTATTTGAAACTGTTGTTCCGATATTTTCACCAAATACGACACGTTTGATGTTGCCTGGTTGGTTCATGTTGAAGACAACCAAGTCAATGTCGTTATCCATTGAGAGGGTTGAAGCTGTTGAGTCCATGATACGAAGACCTTTATTGATAACGTCACGGTGGGTCAATTCTTCAAATTTAACAGCTGTCTTGTCCTTCTTAGGATCAGCATTGTAAACACCATCTACGCCATTTTTAGCCATGAGGATGGCGTCTGCTTCGATTTCAGCTGCACGAAGGGCCGCTGTTGTATCGGTTGAGAAGTAAGGTGAACCAATTCCAGCACCAAAGATAACGATACGGCCTTTTTCAAGGTGACGAAGGGCACGTCCACGGACATAAGGCTCTGCCACTTGTTGCATAGCAATAGCTGTTTGCACACGTGTATCAACCCCAACTTGTTGCAATGAATCTGCCATCACAAGAGCATTCATAACAGTCCCAAGCATTCCTGTGTAATCTGCCTGAACGCGGTCCATACCTGCTTCTGCAGCAGGTTCTCCACGCCAGAGATTTCCTCCACCAATAACAAGGGCAATTTCGATACCTAAGCTATGAACTTCTTGAATCTCTTTTGCGATTGTTTGAACTGTTTGGATATCAATCCCTACGCCACGTTCACCGGCAAGGGCTTCACCTGATAACTTGATTAAAATACGTTTATACTTGGGATTCGCCATTTTCACTCTCCTTCTTTTATCCTACCTATTTTATCACAAATTCTAAGATTTTTATAGTATCATGAGCAATTCTTTGAAAAAAATTAGACCGTTAAAAATTCCTCTAAGTCAGAAAGGGCACGCTCTGCAATTTTTTCATAACGAGCCTTCTTATCACGAATACGCTCGCCTTCCAACTCCTTGATAATTCCGAAATTGACATTCATTGGTTGGAAATGTTTGCTGTCAGCATGGGTGATGTAATGAGCTAGACTTCCAATCGCCGTCGTCTCTGGGAAAATAGCTTGGCTTTCTCCCTTGAAAAGACGAGCTGCGTTAATTCCCGCAACCAAGCCTGAAGCAGCTGACTCTACATAGCCTTCTACACCCGTCATCTGACCAGCAAAGAAGAGATTTGGTTGTTTCTTAGAACGGTAAGTCTGTTCAAGAAGATTTGGTGAATCCATATAAGAATTGCGGTGCATGACACCATAGCGAACAAACTCAGCGTTTTCAAGACCTGGAATCATTTGGAAGACACGCTTTTGTTCTCCCCATTTGAGGTGGGTCTGGAAACCAACAATATTATAGAGGCTACCAGCTGCATTGTCCTGACGAAGCTGAACCACCGCATAAGGTGTTTTGAATTCTCCATCACGAGGTCCTGTGTAGTCGTCCGGATACTCCAAACCGACTGGTTTCATAGGACCATAAAGCATAGTTTTAATGCCACGTTTGGCCATAACTTCGATAGGCATACAACCTTCAAAGTACTTTTCTTTTTCGAAAGAATTGAGCGGTGCTTCTTCCGCATTAACCAAGGCTTCATGGAAATCCATAAATTCTTGCTTGGTCATTGGAGCATTGAGGTAGGCTGCTTCTCCCTTATCATAACGAGATTTGAGATAGACCTTGCTCATATCGATAGTGTTGACGTCGATAATAGGGGCTGCCGCATCGTAGAAATAGAAACCATCACCGTCATTAAGGGCATGAATCTTTTCAGCCAAGGCATCGCTAGTCAAAGGACCAGTAGCGACAACTGTGATTACATCAGTTGGTAATTCTGTAATTTCATCACGAACGACTTCAATCAAGGGATGGTTGGCAACTTTTTCGGTTACCATTTGGGAGAAACCATCACGGTCCACCGCAAGCGCACCACCTGCAGGAACACGGGTAGCTTCAGCAGATTCCAAGATAACAGAACCCAAGCGACGCATTTCTTCCTTGAGGAGCCCAACAGCATTTGTCAGAGCATCTCCACGAAGAGAATTAGAACAAACTAACTCTGCAAAATTGTCTGTTTTGTGTTGAGGTGTTGACTTGACACCACGCATTTCATAAAGTTTAACTGGAATACCACGTTCTGCAATTTGGTAGGCTGCTTCTGACCCTGCCAAACCAGCACCGATAACATTGATATAAGATTGAGACACGACACTAATACCTCTTTGGGTGGAACCTAAGTTCATATCAAAACAAGGCACTGGCTTGTTTAACACCCACAAATCTTTCTATTTTTTCTTCTACTAGTATAACAAAAAAAGGGAAGAAGGCAAACTTCCCTGTTTAGTCATTTTCTTGATTTTCTTCCCAGTCGTGGTAGGCTGCGTAGAGTTGACTTTTATTCCACTGGTAGTATTTCGCAACTTCCTTAATGGCTTGATTTTTCTTCATACCTTGCTGGATGCGGGCTTGGATTTCTAAGAACAAGTCCTCCTCGTCTTTTTCCTCCACATCCTGACTGGCACCTTCAACGATGAGAAGGCATTCGCCCTTGAGTGGCGTTTCAGCTATGCTTTCCAGCAATTCAGAAATGGTACCTCTTTGGTATTCTTCATAGATTTTGGTCAATTCCCTAACCAAAACGACCGAGCGGTCACCATAGACTTCTAGCATATTTTCTAACGTATCTGCAACACGATGGGGAGATTCATAGAAAATCTGAGTTTCAGGATAATCTTTTTTCGAGTCGAAAAATTGCTTTTGCTGGCCTGATTTTCTCGGTAAAAAGCCGTAAAAGATATGTGGCTGTGGCGCTAAACCACTGGCAATTAAAGCAGAAATTCCTGCAGAGGCACCCGGAACTGTGACAACTGCAATCTCTTCCTCAATAGCTACCTTGACCAAATCATGACCAGGGTCTGAGATGCTAGGCAAACCCGCGTCGGATACCTGAGCAATGCTTTGTCCTGCTTTCAGGAAACCAATCAAATCAGGAATTTTTTCCTTGGCATTGTGCTCATGAAAACTGATTTGCTTGGTAGAAATGTCAAAATACTTGAGCAATAGACCTGTATTGCGCGTGTCCTCAGCAGCAATCCAGTCCACTTCTTTCAAGGTCTGAATAGCTCGAAATGTCATATCATCTAGATTGCCAATCGGCGTTGCCACTAGATACAGCTTGCCATAGGGAGACTGCCCCTTAAAACTTTTTTGAATCTGCATGCCTACTCCCTGTACAACAACTCGTCACAGAACATACATTCCTCGTCCTGCTCTCGACGTTGTCCATAAAAATCATTACATACGTGAAAACCATCTTTATAAATTCGACGGACACTTTCACGAACATGCTTGGCCTTGACAGGAGCGTCTGCTTCCACCTCACCCAAGCGTTCGCGCAACTTACTATTTTCCAAACGAAGAGCTGTATTTTCCTCTACCAGGCTCTTGAGATTTTTCTTGATGGCTTCCACATCGGCCAAGGTTACTAGTAACTGTTGGGAAAAATCGTCCAGCGCGTCAAATAATTCTTTTTTGTCCATAAAACAGCCCTTTCCTTTCTTTATCATTCATTTTTGAGTTTATATTTCTTTCAAAGCCAGATATTCCATGGCATTTTGAAAGCTGACATTAGCCTGCCACATTTTTCTAGCTTCTAGCAAATCTTGTAGAATTACCCGAACTCTTGCTTGTAGTATATCTTGTCCACAGAGAACTTCAAGAATCCGTAAAACCTGATCTTGTTTTTCCTTATCATCTGCCAAGCTAGCTAGTTTGGCAACTTGCAAATAACTTTCTTTTTTCTTAGCTACTAACCAAGTCAGCAGGCGTTCACTTTCATCGACCAATGTCCAAAAACTTGCCTGATTAACCAACTTTTCTGCTTCTGCTTGCGATTGACTAAACTGAGCTAAAAAAGTCGCTTTTTTCTTAACCAACCCCATTTGTTCTAAGAGCAAGATGAGCTTTTCTTCTTGCTTTTTAAAGTGGAAAATCTGGGTCCGACTTCGGATGGTCGGTAAAATCTTTTCTTCATCGCTTGTCAAGAAGAAAATATAAACCTCACTCTGCGGTTCTTCGATGACCTTGAGCAGAGAATTGGCTGCATTAGGATGCATTTTCTCAGCTTGCTCGATAATAAAGACCTGTTGTTGGCTTTCAATCCCTGCTTGAGAAAACTGCCCCACCAATTCCCGAATCCGTTCTGTCTTAATGACCTGATTGACTGGCTTAATCAAGGTGACATCGGGAAACTCTCCCTGTTCAATCAGCTTGCAATTTCGACATTTCTCACATGGTAAAACACCTACTTTATCTGTACAAAAGAGGCTCTTAGCTAAAAATTGAGCCATTTCCAAGCTTCCAAAGAAACCTGAAAAGAGGTAGGCATGATTGAGCTGGTCTTGTTCTAGGACACGGACAAAGCGGTCAAACTGATCTGGTTGCCAAGCCTTTAGTTGATCTTGTTTCATTTAATCAAGCCCATTCTCTCAAACAAGATATCCTTGGTAGTTTCCACAACTTGCTCTAAAGGGAGACTAGCATCAATCTTGACAATGCGATTTCCTTCTTTATCCAGAAGAGAAAGATAGCCTTTACGAACTTTTTTATGCAAGTCCAACCCTTCCAAGTCCAAACGATTGACCTCACGATTGCTATTAGCAGCAATTCGAGCCAGTCCTTCTTCCACCTCGATGTCAAAATAGAGTGTCAAATCGGGTTTAAGTCCATCTGTCGCAAACTGATTGAGCCAATCAATGGCGTCAATATCCAAGCCACGACCAAATCCCTGATAGGCAAGAGAACTATCGATGAAGCGGTCCATAATGACCAACTTGCCAGCTTCAAGGGCAGGGAGAACTTTTTCCACCAAGTGCTGTCTGCGACTGGCGATATAGAGAAGGAGTTCCGTTTTAGGATCCATCTGAGTATGACTTGGATCCAAAATTACTTCCCGAATCTTCTCCCCAATCAAGACTCCGCCAGGTTCACGGGTTGTCAGCACCTCTACCCCTTTTTCCTCTAAAATTGGGAGCAGAGCCTCTAAAACACTGGTCTTGCCTGCTCCCTCTGGTCCCTCAAGAGAGACTAAAAATCCTTTTGACATGTCTAACTCATTTCTTTTTTACTACTTCTATTCTATCAAAAAAATAGGGGTTTGTGACAATCTTTTTGTCTTCTCATTTCATACTCAATGAAAATCAAAGAGCAAACTAAGAAGCTAGCCGCAGGCTGTACCTGAGTACGGCAAGGTGAAGCTGACGCAGTTTGAAGAGATTTTCGAAGAGTATCAACCACCATAAAAGAGGCAGTCAAAGCCACCTCTTATTTACCTAGTTCTTGTGTTCGTTTGTAGGCTTGATGAACTGCATCCATGACTGTTCCTCGGAAAGCATGCGCTTCTAGGCTTGCTACACCAGCAATAGTCGAACCTCCTGGGCTACAAACTTGATCTTTCAAGACCCCAGGATGCTCTTGGGTTTCTAGGACCAATTGTCCAGCTCCTACCACAGTTTGAGCCGCCATTTTCATTGCCGTTTCTCGTGGTAATCCCGTCTGAACACCTGCATCTGCCAAGGCCTCGATAAAAAGATAGACAAAGGCTGGCCCACAACCTGCAAGACCTGTCGCTGCGTCGATTAAGCCTTCCCAAAGTTCAACCAAGAGGCCAGCCTTGGTTAAAATCTGACAAAAGAGCTCACTGTCCTCAGCCCTGCAATTAGGAGACAAGGCATAACTAATCACTCCTTGACCAATAGAAGCAGGGGTATTTGGCATCATACGAATAATTCTGTGCTGACTTGGAAGAAGACTAGCCAGTTTTTCCAAGGTCAATCCAGCTGCCATAGAAATCAAAAGAAGACTTTCTCGTTTTTCAAGGATAGTCTGATATTGAGAAAGCAAGTCTGAGAACTGTGCAGGCTTTACTCCTAGAAAAATCACATCTGCTTCTGCAAAAATTTCTTCATTGCTAGAAGCTTGACCGCCAAAGTCAGCAATGAAAACATCCACCTTGGCTTGGCTTCGATTGGCAAGGAGAATTTGATCACCTGTCTTGATCTGCAAGACAGCCTTGGCCAAGCTAGCACCCATATTCCCCAAACCGATAAATCCAATCTTCATCTCTTACTCCCTTATCTGCCCATCACCAGTAACCACATACTTGTAGCTAGTCAACTCTTTCAATCCCATTGGACCACGCGCATGCAGTTTCTGAGTTGAAATCCCCATTTCACATCCAAGACCAAATTGGCCTCCATCTGTGAAACGAGTTGAGGCATTGACATAGACAGCTGCAGAATCCACTTGATCTGTAAAGTAAGCTGTAGCTTCAGCATTTTCCGTCACAATGGCATCCGAATGATGGGTACTGTGGGTTTCAATATGCTCAACTGCTTCTTCTAAACTGCTCACAACCTTAACAGCTAGGACATAGTCTAAAAACTCAGTGTCAAAGTCTTGGGCCTCAGCTGCTTGACCTGAAACAAACTGACTTGCTTTCTCATCCAAGCGGAATTGAATTGGTTCCAGACCAGCTTCTTTTCGATCTGCAACCAGTACTTGCTCCAAGCGAGGAAGGAAGATTGCTGCCTTGTCTTCATGAACAAGTAGAACCTCCATAGCATTACAAACAGAAGGACGACTTGTTTTAGCATTATTGATGATAGACAGAGCCTTGTCTTCATCTGCATCCTTATCAACATAAACATGGACAATCCCTGTCCCGGTCTCGATAACAGGTACAATAGCATTTTCAACAACTGCATTGATCAAACCAGCTCCTCCACGAGGAATAAGAAGGTCTAGATATCCTTTAGCCTTCATCATAGCATAGCTACTTTCTCGGCTAGTATCTTCAACTAGTTGAATCACATCTGGATGAATGGTAGTCGTCTCCAAGCCATTTTTCAAGGCCGTGACAATAGCATGAGCTGTTTGATAGGCATCCTTCCCACTACGAAGAACGACCGCATTCCCACTCTTGAGAGCCAAAGCAGCCGCATCAGACGTCACATTTGGACGACTTTCGTAGATAATACCAATAACCCCCATAGCCACCCGTTTCTTGGTGATAACCAAGCCATTTTCAAGATGATTGGTTTCTAAAACTTCACCGATTGGATCTGGTAAAGCAACCACTTCACGAATACCAGTTGCCATCGCTTCTATACGACTTGCATCCAAATAAAGACGATCCAGCATCACATCTGAGATTTTACCCTTAGCAGATTCCATATCAAGGGCATTGGCTGCTAAAATTTCCTCAGTAGCTGCTAATAAGTGATCAGCCATGGCTAGCAAGGCTTGGTTTTTCACTTCTTCACTAGCTGTATTGATCGACTTTTTTACAGCCTGTACCTGTTCAAATTGTTCTTGTGTACTTACCATAATTCACCTCTAAAATTCTGTAAAGAGTAATTGGATTTCAGGAGTAATGGAAATCCAGTCATCACGGTGAATCAGGACACCCTTGGCTTTGTTAGAACGCAACATATCCTCCAAAGCAGATGCTCCAAATTGCACGCGTCCTTTTCCAAGTGATTTTCCACTTTCCTTGTCAAATACTGTCACGATATCACCGTAAGAAAAGGCGCCTTCTGCATTAACAACACCAGATAATAGAAGACTCTTTCCATGTTGAGAGAGAGCTTCAGCAGCCCCTTTATCAACCCAAATAGAACCTTGACTCTGAGCATAAAAGGCCAGCCATTGTTTCTGGGTACGAAGTCCCTTCTCTTGAGCAACAAAGTAGGAACCATCCTTGGTCTCCTCAGCTGCTTCAATCATGGCATCTGTCTTCAAAGATGAGCAGATATAAACAGGAACTCCTGATTCCGTCGCAATAGTCGCTGCTTTGATTTTGGTTAACATGCCCCCAGTTCCGTTTGAAGAACCTGCTCCACCGGCCATATCAATAATCTCACGATTGATGGTCTCGATTTTCTCCAAGCGTTTGGCTCTTGGATCTGAATGAGGATTTCCTGTATAGAGACCGTCCACATCTGTCAAGAGAACCAAAAGGTCTGCTTGGACCATAGCCGCTACTTGGGCACTTAGAGTGTCATTGTCCCCGACCTTGAGCTCATCAATGACGACACTATCATTCTCGTTGATGATGGGAATTGCACCACGACTAAGTAGAACTGACAAAGCCTGATGGGCATTTTTATAACGGCGCTTATCCACAAAGTCATCCTGGGTCAGCAAGATTTGTGCAGAAACGATTTGGCGCAAGAGAAGATTGGTCGTGTATTCTTCCAACAAAAGGCCTTGCCCTACCGCTGCTGAAGCCTGTTTATCAGCAATCTTAGTCGGACGTTTTTTAAATCCTAAGGCTCCAAAACCAGCCGCAATGGCACCTGACGACACCAAAATCAATTCATGACCATCCTCGTGCAACATAGCCAACTGCTGGGTAATAGCCTTTACCTTACTACGTGATAAACTTCCATCCTCATTCGTCAGAGAAGAAGTCCCTACCTTAAAGACAATCCGTTTGTATTTCATAGTCTCACTCCGATTCTTCATATTTATCCATTATAACATGAATAGCAGGAAATAGAAAAGAGTTGATAGGAAAAAGAAGGCCCTAAAACCTTCTTTTTTACTACTGTGCTGATTCCGATTTGTTTGCACTCGTTTCAGAGCTTTGTGAAGTTGAAGAAGTCAAATCTTGACTAGTTGAAGAACTTGGAACACTTTCATGTTGACTCGTTTCTTGATTTTCAAGATCTTTTTTCACTACTTCATTCGATTCTTTTGTTTCTGAATTACTTGTAGTTCTAATTGTAGCAGATTTCTCGATCGGAACATCCACTAACCAGGCACCACTTGAGTCAACAGTATAGCCTTCTGGTATCTTAGCATTCACAAGTAATTGACCATTTTCTTTCAAGAAGTACCATTTATCCTTGTCCTTGATCCAACCCACGGCTCGTGAACCATCTTCCTTGTAGAAATACCAAGCATTTGCCTTTTTAAGCCAACCTTGCTTCATAGCTCCTGAATCTTCTAGATAGTAATGATGACCAGCAACTTCTATCTCGCCTGTCTTCATGATACCAGTAGAATCCATATAGTACCAGGTTTCTTTATCTTTTACCCAGCCCGTTTTCATTTCTCCTGATTGAGCAAAGTAATACCATTGCCCCTTATATTGAAGCCAACCTGTCTTCATAGAGCCATCGTTTGATAAATAATAGGACTGACCTCCAGTATTTACCCAGCCAATTTCCATCTGATTTTCTTTGTTAAAATAATACCAGATTCCATCGATTTTCTTCCAATTTTTTGCAGCGGCACCAGAGTCTGTCAAATAAAACCAACGATTGTTCCATTTTTTCCACTGATTATATAACAGGATTCCCCTCTGATTAAAATAGTACCATTCACCCTTAATTTCATTCCAACCGACAGCATACTCTCCTGTAGAATCAGGCGCTTGATACCACCAGTTTCCATATACACTCTTATGCCAACCAGCTTGAAAACTTGGAATCGGCTTGTAGGAAGTTGAAATGTTTACTAAACCGTCTTGTCGAATATCAAAAACTGTTGCATCATAGTCTTTGCTGGCTGCGTTTATATGTTGAATTCCCATTGATTCAATCCAGCTAATATATTCCCTATTTATTTCTTGACCGCTATCATACGAACCAATTGGTGAGGAGGAAGTTTGAACAATTATCTCAGGAGACAAATTTCTTATAAAATTTTTTGTATTAGAATTTTTTGTATCTAAATGATGGTTAAACTTCATCAAATCAACTTTTCCAATGAGAGAACCGTACTTGTCTTCTGCTCCATGAACATTATCTAAGTCGCCCCCAAGGTAAATTTTCTTGCCATTGACTTTCACTACACTAATCAAGGAATTGGAATTGTCATCCCAAATTTTCTTTAATTCACCTGATGAATCTGTTTCATTTTCATAATTATAGAGTTGAATATCCATGTCCCCAAACTGAAAATGAGCATCTCCTTGTATGATGTTTTGAATCACTGAAACACCTTTTTCTGCGGCAGTCTGTAAAACCTTATCATAACCGTACAGATTATCCCATAAACGTTCAGAATTAGTAATACGATTATCACTATATTTTTTAAGATAGACTCGGTCAACTGGATAGGTAGACAGTAATTCATCAACATTTCCAATATGGTCACTGTGAGTATGGGTTACCAAAATAAAATCAAGTTTTTGAACACCCAATTCCTTCAAACGACGAAAGACACGGTCTGTTAGAACATGCTTATAAGACGTTTCAATTCCTTCTCTCCATGGATAGCGAGAATCACTTCCATCTGGGAAATCATAATCTTCTCCTGTATCAATCATGGCAAAATGTCCATTGCTTTCAAGAATAATCGCATCACTGCCACCTTCTTGAACATTGATAAAGTGGATTTTATTTCCTGAACTTTCTTGAGCTTGAACATTTCCATACCATGATAAGCCTAAAAAAGCGCCCACAAGTGCTAAACTAATCAATTTCTTTTTCATTCTTACTTCCTTAATTTCTCCAAAGTTTCCTTAAAAATCTCTGGGATATCTGCTGTAAATTCTAAGGTCTCACCTGTTCTCGGATGAGTAAATCCTAGAGTCTTGGCATGAAGAAATTGTCCATGTCCTTTCAAAGTCTTGCGAGGACCATAGACTTCATCACCAGCGACTGGATGGCCAATATAAGCCATGTGAACACGGATTTGATGGGTGCGACCTGTTTCCAGCTGCAGCTCCACTAAGCTATAATCACCAAAACGTTCCAAAACGTGGAAACGCGTCACTGCAGGTTTCCCTTTAGCAGTCACAGCCTGTTTCTTACGATCTTTTTCACTACGGCCAATCGGAGCTTCAATCACACCACGATCATTAGGCAGATTTCCATGAACAATCGCCCAATATTTGCGAAGAGACTTTTTATCCTTGAGTTCTTGGGCAAGTGCCAAGTGGGCCTCATCGTTTTTAGCAATCATGAGAAGACCTGACGTATCCTTATCAATGCGGTGAACAATTCCTGGACGCAGAACCCCATTGATACCCGATAAGTCCTTAATATGATACATAAGGGCATTTACCAGGGTCCCACTGGTATGACCAGCACTCGGATGCACAACCATTCCCTGAGGTTTGTTAATGACAGCAACGTCCTCATCTTGGTAGATGATTTCTAGTGGAAGATTCTCAGCCACATACTCTAATACCTCTGGTTCTGGCACATGGTAAGTGACAACATCACCCTCTTGGACAGTGTATTTAGCTTTCTTGACTTGGCCATTGACCAAGACCTGACCTGATTTGATTTGTTCATTCGCGAGACTGCGCGATAATTCTGTCAAATCCGACAAAGCCTTATCTAAACGCAGGCCACCAGTTTCAATTTTAATTTCCATTTATTTCCTCTTTTAGCATTGCAATTAATAAAATAATCACTCCAACAGTCAGATAGCTATCTGCCACATTGAAAATTGCAAAATTTATAAAGTCAAGGTGGAACATATCCACAACAAAGCCCTGACTCACCCTGTCAATAAAGTTTCCAAGACCACCTGCGATAATCAAGGTCAAACCCAAGACCATCCAGAGTGAGTCCTCCATGTGTTTATGCAGATACCAAATGGCACCTACCACGACAACCAGAGTAATGACAGCAAATAACAACTGCTGATCTTGTAAGATAGAAAAGGCTGCACCTCGATTTTGCAGGTAGGTCAAACTAACGAAATTGGGAATCCAAGAACGCACTTCACCCAGTGGAATCTGCTGGACGATATAGGATTTTACCAACTGATCCAGCCCAATCAAAAGCAGTACAATGACTGCCACTATTCCTCTTTTTTTCATGATTTCCTCTTTTGATCAAAATATTCTTGCATGACTTCTACGAAAAGAGTCCCAGCTTGACTAAGCTCCACTTCCTCACGTTTAACATAGACCATGCGATTATCTAAATTATCCTTGAGACGAATGACTGTGATACCATTGACACTGTCACTATCTAAAAATCCAGAACCTGTTGCATAAGCGTCCGTCCGCTCCAAAATACCATTCAAAGTAGCACGGTCTGTCACATTAAACATCTGTGAGCTCGCACTAGTATCAACAAAGTTCTCTGAATAATAAAGATACTCGTCTTTTTCTTGAGTAAAACGAACCGTTGGTAGATCCGCTAAATCCTCCATGACCAATTCCTCTTTCTGGGCTAAAGGATGCCCCTCTCGGAGATAAATATGAGTATGGAAGGGAATCAATTCAATGACCTCTAGTCCTAGCTTTTCAACCCGTTGCATAATCCCCTTTTTATTTTGATTGTTGAGGTAGATAATCCCAATCTCACTATGCCCTTGAGCCACTTCGTCTAAGATTTGAACAGTAGTTGATTCAAAAATACGAAAGTTCTTATAATCAGGATAGCGCTCTGAAAAAGCCGTAATGGTTGGTGGCAAGAAGTCATAGTGCTGACTAGCAATGGAAAATTCATCTTTCTCTTCTTCAGGATTGGCATACTGATTTTGAAAAATATCAAATCCTTTAACCAATTCTTGCGCTTTTTCATAAAATTCCATACCACGACGAGTCAAGAAAGTCCCTGAGCTGGTCCGACGGAAAATCTTAAAGCCCAAGTCTTTTTCCAAATCACGAACAGAAATGGACAGACTCGGCTGACTAACATACATCTTTTCAGCAGCTTCACGGAAAGTACCGCTATTCGCGATGGCCACAACATAGCGTAATTGTTGAATGTTCATCTTCTACCCCCAACTTCTTTATCTTTTCATTATACCATATTTTAGAAGTTTTCCAAAAAGGAAAAAAGTTTGGAAATTTTCAAGTATCAATAAAGACTCTAACATTCCAAGACAAGAATTAGAATAATGTCTTTTTTCAGTCTTAATCTGATTTCAAGCAAATAAAAACAGCAAATCTTTTTGATTTACCGTTTAAAACATAATACAAGAAAACTCTCTAAAAATTTCTTGAATTCTATAAATCAACTAGAAAAAATCTCTTCAATCCTATTGGCTATAACTGGATTTACTTCCCAGATACCAGCATAAGGTTGCTCAATATACTGTCTTTTCTTCTTAGTATATAGATAGACTACACTATCCTTTTCTTCATTCTGATGATAAAACTTGATAATGATGTAATCTTTAACATTTGTCGGTTGATCATTTACACTCTCCAAAGAGGTAGATTTGGACTGTTTCTGTATCTCCTTAATCAATTCTGAGATATCATCTTTCTTGTTTATAATTTTAACATCTCCAGAGATACTTTTCTGCAAATAAATTCCTGATATCGTTTCGGGTTCAGGAAGAATAAGTTTTTTGTTACTAACGCAAGCAGATAGAACAAGAAAAGAGATTGAACAGACTATCATGGTGATAAGCTTTTTCATACAGGTTCACTCCTTTCCATATTCCTGCTTACTTACTCAGATACAATTATAATATCAAACCTTAGCCATTTTTACAATATCTTAGTCCCTTATAACATTCATTAATGTAAAAGTTTCACATTTATAATTTTACAACTAAATTCGCTTCTTACATAGGATTTTAAAATATGGGTACCAAAACAAAAAAACAGGCTCTCCGAAAACTCGGAAAGCCTTATTTAATGCTACTTCTAGCTTCCTCGCCTTTAGATTTCAAGGCTCGGGATAAAAAGGTTCACTGGACCTTTTTATTTAGCGATTGGGTAAACAGAAACTTGTTTTTTATCGCGTCCTTTACGTTCAAAGCGTACTACGCCTTCAACTTTAGCGAACAAAGTATCGTCTCCACCACGTCCAACGTTTACACCTGGATAGATGTGTGTACCACGTTGACGGTAAAGGATTGATCCACCTGTTACAGTTTGTCCGTCAGCTGCTTTAGCTCCAAGACGTTTTGCTTGTGAATCACGTCCGTTTGATGTAGAACCTCCACCTTTTTTGTGGGCGAAAAGTTGCAAGTTGTTAAGAGTCATTTTTAACATAATGTGTTCCTCCGTGTTAGTTTTCTGTGATAACTCTGGTTTGGACGAACTCAGAAGAGTTCTCCGATAAGTTTGCCATACCTAAGAAAAATGATTCAAAGAATAACTGGGTCATTTCTCTCTGGTGTGAAGGAAGATCTTTTGGAATTTCAACCATCAGATAGCCACCTTCATCTTCGTTTAATTCTAGGATTGGTTCATAGCCTGCAAATTTTTCAATAGAATTGATAAAGTTAATGGCAAGCGTAGAAACCGATGCACACACGACATCTAAGCCGTATTCGCCACTCTCGGCGTGTCCAGTAATTTCCGCACTCCTCAGCTCGCCATCTTCGGCTCTCTCAAAGACTGCTTGTATCATGTGTTCTCCTTAAAATTAAGCGTTGATTGCGTTGATGACAACTTTTGTATATGGTTGACGGTGACCTTGTTTACGGTGGCTACCTTTTTTAGGTTTGTACTTGTAAGTAACAACTTTCTTTTGTTTTCCTTGTTTTTCAACAGTTCCAACTACAGTAGCTCCAGCAACAAGTGGAGTTCCGACAACAGTGTTTTCACCACCAACAAGAACAACTTCGTTAAAAGTAACTTCTTGACCAGCTTCAACGTTCAATTTTTCAACGTAAACTGCTTGACCAACTTCAACTTTAACTTGTTTTCCGCCAGTTTTGATAATTGCGTATGTGCTCATTATGCACCTCCTATGATTTTTATGGGTTTCCCCGAATTTTTTGTGAAGACTCGCCTAGCATCGTGGGACGAACCACTTAAACTTGAATAATCAAGCAACGATGTTCGTGCGGTTGCACAGGATCGTGCATAGTCAACTCTTCAAGTATAGCATATCTCCTATTTTCTTACAAGTAATAACACCTAAAATGAAGCTTTTTCTTTTACTTTTTTCTTCCAAGAGGCAAAAAGCATGCTGAGGTAAAAAATACTCATCATAATAGGAACACCAAGAATGGTCTTTTCATGATAGAAAATCGTCAAATAAGCTGAAAAGACAACGCCAAGGACAAAACTACTAAGCAGGCTTACAAAGATAATCCCTTCACGTAAAAAAGGAGTGTGCTTGGTTCGGAAATAATCTCCAAAAGCTAGCATTGTTCGTTTGATATTCCCTGTCATAAAGGCATTATTGTAGGCAATACCCGAAACCTCACCAAAAGCAGTTGTCACCAATCCCATACAAAAGGCTAAGGGCGGTACTAGATAGATATTATCTACAGTTTGTGGCACAAAACCAATAATGATTGATAAGATTGCCAAAGGAATCAATGACAGAATGGGCTTTTTCACAATTCTCAATTTTTCCTTATAAATCGTTAGTAAAAAGACTCCCATCATAAAAGCTAGTAAGGTCATTACTTTGGCACTAGCATCTGACACATTGTGTTGAATCAGACCTACTGAAAGAAAGACGACATTCCCAGTTTGTCCAGCTACAAGAGTATTCCCTCGCACAATAAAAGTATAGGCGTCTACATATCCTGCACAAAAAGTCAAAAAAAGCGCTAGCCTCTTAGACTGACGTGATATTTTTCTTATAGGTAATAGCCTCATTTTTCCTCCCATTTCATTTACTCATCTCATTATTGTACCACTTTCTTTGGGAAAGTCCTAGTAGCTTATTTGAAAATTTTTACCCTCTGTTGGATAGTCCCGTCTATCTATGTTATAATGAAAGAAGGATTTGAAATCGGAAAGGGAGTATCTATGCTTAAATTAGGTGTCATCGGAACAGGTGCTATTAGCCATCACTTTATAGAGGCAGCCCATGCCAGTGGAAAATACCAGCTGGTCGCAGTCTATTCTAGAAAACTAGAAACTGCGGCAACCTTTGCTTCTCGCTACCAGAATATCCAACTCTTTGATCAAGTAGAGGACTTCTTCAAGAGCTCCTTTGATGTGGTCTATATTGCTAGCCCAAACTCCTTGCATTTTGCTCAGGCAAAAGCTGCATTGTCTGCAAGTAAACATGTCATTCTTGAAAAGCCAGCCGTCACTCAGCCACAAGAATGGCTAGATTTGATTCACACAGCTGAGAAAAATCACTGTTTTATATTCGAAGCGGCACGGAACTACCATGAAAAAGCTTTCACTATCATCAAAAACTTTTTAGCAGACAAACAAATTTTGGGAGCAGATTTCAACTATGCCAAGTATTCTTCCAAAATGCCTAACTTATTGGCTGGGGAAACACCAAATGTCTTCTCAGATCGTTTTGCTGGCGGTGCTCTCATGGATTTGGGGATTTATCCCCTCTACGCTACCGTTCGTCTCTTTGGAAAAGCTCAAGACGGGACCTATCAGGCTCAACAGCTTGACAATAGTATTGACCTAAATGGAGATGGAATTCTCCTCTACCCTGACTTTCAAGTTCATATCAAGGCTGGGAAAAACATCACTTCCAATCTTCCTTGCGAGATTTATACGACAGATGGAACCCTGACGCTCAACACAATTGAGCATGTTCGCTCAGCTATTTTTACCGACCACCAAGGAAATCAAGTCCAGCTCCCTATCCAACAAGCTCCCCATACGATGACTGAGGAAGTCGATGCATTTGCACACATGATCCAGCAACCAGATCTGAATCTCTACCAAACTTGGCTGGAAGATGCAAGTTCTGTTCATGAACTACTATTTACCATGCGCCAGACTGCTGGCATTAGATTTGAGGCAGAAAAATGAAAAACAAACTACCGACTGAATGGCAAGAACTGAGTGACCAACTCGGTTTCCAAGAATTCACCCCCATTCAAACTCAACTATTTGAGCCCCTTCTTGCTGGAGAAAACCTCCTAGGAGTGAGCCCAACAGGAACTGGTAAGACCCTAGCTTACCTTCTACCAAGTCTTCTCAGACTACAAAAGAAAAAAGCCCAACAACTCTTGATTCTAGCACCAAATACAGAGCTTGCTGGACAGATTTTTGATGTATGTAAAACGTGGGCTGAAGCTATCGGCTTGACAGCTCAACTCTTCTTATCAGGTTCGAGTCAGAAACGCCAGATTGAACGCCTAAAAAAAGGACCAGAAATTCTGATTGGAACTCCTGGCCGTATCTTTGAACTAATTAAATTGAAAAAAATCAAGATGATGAATGTGGAAACCATCATCCTGGATGAATTCGACCAATTGCTAGATGATTCTCAGATACACTTTGTCGAGAAAATTACTCACTACGCACCTCGTGACCACCAACTTGTCTATATGAGTGCTACGACCAAGTTTGACCAAGAAAAGATTGTGTCGAATACACGCACTATTAATCTCTCTGATCAAAAACTGGACAACATCCAACACTTCTACATGCAGGTAGATCAACGTCACCGAGTGGATATGCTACGAAAACTGGCTCATGTAGAGGATTTCCGAGGTCTTGTCTTCTTTAACAGCCTGTCAGACCTTGGAAGTGCAGAAGAAAAATTACAGTATCGGGATATCTTGGCTGTTTCCCTCGCTAGTGATGTTAATGTCAAATTTAGAAAAGTCATCTTAGAAAAGTTTAAAGACAAGCAACTAACCCTGCTTCTTGCAACTGACCTTCTGGCTCGTGGAATTGATATCGATAGCCTAGAATGTGTTGTAAACTTTGATGTCCCTAGAGATATTGAAACCTACACTCACCGTGCTGGGCGTACTGGCCGTATGGGCAAGGAAGGCTATGTTATCACTCTCGTAACCCATCCTGAAGAACTTAAAAAACTTAAAAAGTTTGCAAGTGTCCGTGAAATTGTCTTGAAAAACCAAGAACTCTATATCAAATAATCCCCATTGCTCTATGCACATCAGATGCATAGAGCTTTTTTATAAGCAATTCAATTTTATACTCTTCGAAAATCTCTTCAAACCGCGTCAGCTTCGCCTTGCCGTATGTATGGTTACTGACTTCGTCAGTCTTATCTACAACCTCAAAAACATGTTTTGAGCTGACTTCGTCAGTTCTATCTGCAACCTCAAAACAGTGTTTTGAGCATCCTTCGGCTAGCTTCCTAGTTTGCTCTTTGATTTTCATTGAGTATTAGTTCAATATTCGAAAAAAGAACCTTGCAAAGCAAGGTTCTTTTAGTGTCTGACTTAAATAATTGTTCTTCTGGGAACTAAATCGAATTAAGCTTCGATTTCTGTAACCATACCTGAACCAACAGTACGTCCACCCTCACGGATAGAGAATGTAGTACCTTGTTCTACGGCGATTGGGTGGATCAACTCAACGTCGATTGTCACGTTATCACCAGGCATTACCATTTCAGTACCTGCTGGAAGTTCGATTGAACCTGTAACGTCAGTAGTACGGAAGTAGAATTGTGGACGGTAGTTGTTGAAGAATGGAGTGTGACGTCCACCTTCTTCTTTAGTAAGGATGTAAACTTCACCTTTGAATTTAGTGTGTGGGTTGATTGAACCTGGTTTAGCAATAACTTGTCCACGTTCGATTTCATCACGTTGAACACCACGAAGAAGAACACCTACGTTATCTCCGGCAAGACCTTCGTCAAGTTGTTTACGGAACATTTCAACACCAGTAACAACTGCTTTTTGAGTTTCTTCTTTGATACCAACGATTTCGATTTCGTCGTTGACTTTAACGACACCACGGTCGATACGTCCTGAAGCAACTGTACCACGTCCAGTGATTGAGAATACGTCTTCGACTGGAAGAAGCAATGGTTTGTCAGTGTCACGTTCTGGTTCTGGGATGTACTCATCAACTGTGTTCATCAATTCCATAACGATGTCTTCGTATTTAGTGTCACCTTCAAGGGCTTTAAGAGCTGAACCTTGGATAACTGGAAGATCGTCACCTGGGAAGTCGTATTCTGACAATAGGTCACGGATTTCCATTTCAACCAATTCAAGCAATTCTTCATCGTCAACCAAGTCAACTTTGTTCATGAAGACGATAAGGTGTTTAACACCAACCTGACGTGAAAGAAGGATGTGCTCACGAGTTTGTGGCATTGGTCCGTCAGTTGAAGCTACTACAAGGATAGCTCCGTCCATTTGAGCGGCACCAGTGATCATGTTTTTAACGTAGTCCGCGTGTCCTGGAGCGTCGATGTGAGCGTAGTGACGTTTTTCAGTTTCGTACTCAACGTGCGCAGTGTTGATTGTGATACCGCGTTCGCGTTCTTCTGGAGCAGCATCGATAGACGCATAGTCTTTAGGTTGGTTAACTGATGAAGGCAAGCGACGTGCCAAAACAGTTGTGATAGCTGCAGTTAGGGTAGTTTTACCGTGGTCAACGTGTCCGATAGTACCAATGTTAACGTGTGGTTTACTACGATCGTATTTTTCTTTTGCCATTTGAGTAAAAGCCTCCAATAAAATATATTTTATAGATAGACAGTAGGCAATACAGTCTAACTTTCCTTACTATTTTATCAAATTTCAGCTAAATTGCAAGTGTTTTACAAAGTTTTTGTGAATTATTCTTAATCTACTAATCTAAACGGCACTTCTACTCCTATCACTTGCCTAAATAAAAAGAAAAATCAGGAATTTCCTGACTTTTACTTAGCTAA
This sequence comes from Streptococcus sp. 20925_1_24, assembly GCF_041432335.1. Lineage (GTDB taxonomy): Bacteria > Bacillota > Bacilli > Lactobacillales > Streptococcaceae > Streptococcus > Streptococcus mitis_BM. The sequence goes on from NZ_JAPVZM010000012.1 coordinate 22,929, forward strand.
TTCTCTTTCTCGTTCTTTCATTGTTTTATGATTTTCATACAAACGTGATAAGAACTTAGAAATTTCTTTTAAGATAGAATAGGTTGGTACTGCGACAATCATACCAATGACACCATAGATATTACTTGATAACAAAAGTAATACTAAAATCGTAATTGGATGAACCTTCATTACCCCACCTACGATGCGAGGGTAGAGGATGTTTCCATCCACTTGTTGAATGATTAGCATGTAAACAACTGCAATCAGCATTCTATGAGGATCAGTAAAGACATTGGCAATAATCATCGGAATCAAGCCAATACTTGGTCCTACATAAGGAATGAGATTGGCCAATCCTGAAAAGATGGCAAAGACCAAAGCGTATTTCAAACCAATCACGCTATATCCGATAAAGGCCAAACAACCGATAATAATGGCATCAATGGCTACTCCACTGATATAGCGAGCAATTGTCGCATTCAAATTCTTTAAGAGACCTGCAATATGCAACTTATCTCTCTTTAAAACAGTGCGCTCAAGCATCGGTAAAAATTTGTTACCATCTAACAAAAAATAAACCAAAAATACAGGGGTCATGATAATAATCAAAACGGTACTAAAGAGAGCTGATATAACACTTCCAACACTATTGGTAACACTGTTTAGAATATTTTGTAGAATATCTACATAGGACAGATTTAATTGTTGAATAGTCGCTTGAATATCTAAATTTTGAAAGGCTGGATAAGTGGATAAATCGATAATCAAATCTTGCAGACGACTGTAGATTGTCTGACTTGTAGCAATCAAACTTGTCAGCTGATTAATCAAAATCGGTAAGAGATAGACGACCCCAATAACTAGCCCACAAACCAAGGCGCACAAGGTTAGTAGAATACCAATGATACGGTTAATTTTGAAATACTTTTGTAAAAAATTTACAATAGGATTGGTCAAATAATATAAAAAACCACCTAAAAGAAAGGGAATCATTATAGTGTTTGCGACACTTACAAAAGGCGTTATAATCCCACCCATCTGTCTCCATAAATAAAAGATGATGGTTAATAGTAAAATCTCACTGGTCCAAAAAAATAATTTATTCTTACGAAACATGAAGTACCTCCATTCATCTATTTTACCACACTTTCAAAAAAGCTTCTTTCTTATATCATGAAACTGGGAATATTTTTTTCTTTATGATAGAATAAACTTACTATGAAAAAAATAATTTTAACTCTCCTAAGCCTTTCCGTTATTGGGGCAGCATCTACTGTTGATGCTCAAGATTTTAATATTGCTGCTAAACATGCAATTGCTGTTGAGGCAAATACCGGTAAAATTCTCTATGAGAAAGATGCAACCCAGCCAGTTGAAATTGCTTCGATCACAAAATTGATTACTGTTTATCTTGTCTATGAAGCCTTGGAAAACGGTAGTATTACACTATCAACTCCGGTAGATATCTCTGATTATCCATACAAATTAACGACAAATTCTGAAGCCAGTAATGTTCCTATGGAGGCCCGTAATTATACTGTGGAAGAGTTGCTGGAAGCAACCCTGGTATCTAGTGCCAACAGCGCCGCTATTGCCCTAGCTGAGAAAATTGCTGGCTCAGAGAAAGACTTCGTTGATATGATGCGGGCCAAACTCTTGGAATGGGGAATCAAAGATGCCACCGTTGTCAATACAACTGGTCTTAACAACGAGACTCTAGGAGATAACATTTACCCAGGGTCTAATAAAGATGATGAAAATAAGCTCAGCGCTTATGATGTTGCTATCGTTGCTCGTAACCTCATCAAAAAATACCCACAAGTCTTAGAAATCACAAAAAAACCTTCTTCTACTTTTGCTGGGATGACAATCACTTCGACCAACTACATGTTAGAAGGCATGCCTGCTTACCGTGGTGGTTTTGATGGACTGAAAACAGGAACAACAGACAAAGCTGGAGAGTCTTTTGTTGGTACTACTGTCGAAAAAGGAATGAGGGTTATCACAGTTGTTTTGAATGCAGATCATCAATCCAATAATCCTTACGCTCGTTTCACAGCTACATCTTCACTAATGGATTATGTCTCTTCTACATTCACACTTCGTAAAATAGTGCAAAAAGGAGATGCCTATCAAGATAGCAAAGCCCCTGTACAAGATGGAAAAGAAGATACGGTCACTGCAGTGGCCCCAGAGGATATCTATCTAATTGAACGTGTCGGGAATCAATCTTCCCAATCTATTCAATTCACACCTGATTCTAAAGCAATCCCAGCACCACTTGAAGCTGGAACAGTGGTTGGTCATCTGACTTACGAAGACAAGGACTTGATTGGTCAAGGTTACATTACCACAGAACGTCCTAGTTTCGAAATGGTAGCAGAAAAGAAGGTTGAAAAAGCTTTCTTCTTAAAAGTTTGGTGGAATCAGTTTATCCGATTTATCAACGAGAAATTATAAAACATACTGAGCAAAAGATTGCTCCAAAATAGAAACAGACCAAAAAGTCTTTAAAGTCAAAAACGCATAGTATCAGGTATTAAAAAAACTTGATATTATGCGTTTTATTGTGGTAATATTTACTTCGTTTTCTCCTAAAATTGAATTTTATCCCAGTCTTTTTTGAGATATTTTATTCATTAGTTTAGGAAGACAATTACTAATCTCCGTTGGCAAGACCACATAATGTTCTTGAGCTAATTCTTGGGCTATGGCTGAATGAAGATGAGTCGCTACTGTCACACGTTCATAGAGACTGGCCTGTCGAAATTGACCTGCAAATCCTGCAATCATCCCAGCCAGAGTATCTCCCATTCCCCCAGTAGCCTGATAGGGACCGCCAACCTGTAACTGGTAATAATCAGATTGGTCAACTTGCCAAATACGAGTAGCTTGACCTTTCTCCACCAAAATTGTTCCTTGAGGGAAGGAAGTTAGGGCACTAGCCATTACAGCTTCGTTTTGCTTTTCAATAGCAATACCAGACAGTTTTTCCCATTCTTTTTGGTGAGGAGTTAGGATAAGCTGGTTAGACGGAAATGACAAACTTGTCCTAGCAAGAATGGTCAGAGCACCTCCATCTACAATCAAAATCTGATTCTGTCTTAAATTCGCAAAGACCTGGTTGACTAGATCTTCTCCAACAGCATCATCTCGTAAACCAGGCCCCACTAAAACAACTTCTGCCTTCTCCAATTGCTCTTTTAACAATTGCTGGTCTTGAAGAGAAAAGGCCATAGCCTCAGGTAAATGACTGTGTAAAGCTGTGATATTTTCCCTATCTGTTCCAACAGTCACCAATCCTGCACCGCTTTTAACAGCTGCCAAAGCAGCCATGATGATAGCACCACCGTAAGGATAAGTTCCACCTAACAGAAGCAAGCGACCATAGTCTCCTTTATGACTTGTACGAGAACGTTCAATAATGACTTTTTCTAGTAAGTCTTGATCAATCACTTTCATCGTTTTTTCCTCAACTATCCTTTATCTGATTGTTTTAAAACAACTTGATAGACTTTCTTAGTCCACTCTTCTAAGTCTTCTCCAGCATAGTCAAGATAATGCACCCCCTATCTTGTATTTTAGTTGGAATAATATTTTCAAATTGGCTCTCATTATGAGTTGGAATAATGCAAATATACAACTCACTAAATAAATTCAACATGTCCTTAATTTTTGCAACATGGTAGCCATCAAAAATATATCCAGTAAGTTTAATCAAATCTGTATAGATAAAATGAAAACTCACTCCAGGAATAAACTTGTCTTGTAATTCTTTCTCTGAAGGAGCTCGACCTAATAAACGCTCCATCGCTAATCGATAACCAGAACTTGTATTTGACCACCCTAACATGACATAGTCAAAATAATCTATCGGATCCGATGCAGCATTTCGACTATCCAAAACCAACTCTTCAGCATCTCGCCCAAAGGCTTTCACAGCAGATAAGAGCTGACCTGTTTTAAAGATAGAAATCGCTGCATCTATAGTCGTAGTATGACTACAGTAGTCTGAAGTCACTAACCTCTTATGTAGATCATAAGTCGAGGCTACTCTTTTATCTGTAGGGGTAAATGGTGGCAGAAAGGGATGCTGACAGATGTAATCTAAAATTTCTTTTTTTAAACAAGAATCAGCACACTCAATACTTGTTTGACGTTTATGAAGTTTTTCGTAAGCTATAAATTTAGCAATTTTTTCTAATTCCCATTCTTGAATATTTGGATAATCAATTAGTGCTAAGTAGTATATTCCATCCCATTGTAAACTATATTCCCCATTATAAATTTTTAAAATCATCTAATCACCTCACTCCATTATACAACAAAAAGGAGGCGCATACCTCCTTTTATAAACTTATATCTAAAATTTAATATTCATTTCTGCCATTTTAGATATAGCTATAGAAAATACACTTTCCTCAGAAAATTTTTCTCTTATTTTCTATCCAATGTTCGAAGTGCTGCCTGATAGGTTTGCTCCATCAGCATGGTAATGGTCATAGGACCTACACCTCCAGGAACTGGCGTAATATGGCTAGCAAGTGGGGCAACTGCCTCATAATCCACATCCCCACAGAGCTTACCATTTTCATCACGATTCATCCCAACGTCAATGACTACCGCACCTGGTTTGACAAAGTCAGGAGTCACAAATTTAGCACGACCAATTGCGACCACAAGAATATCCGCTTTAGCGGCCACCTTAGCGAGATTATGGGTGCGTGAGTGAGTCAAGGTCACTGTTGCATTCTTGGCCAAAAGAAGCTGGGCCATAGGTTTTCCAACAATATTTGAACGACCGATGACCACCGCATTTTTACCTTCTAATTCAATCCCATATTCATGAAACATTTCCATAATTCCTGCAGGTGTTGATGGAATCATGACTGGATGACCAGACCAAAGGCGTCCCATATTTAGCGGATGGAAACCATCCACATCCTTTTCTGGGTCAATAGCTAATAAAACTGACTCTTCATCGATATGTTTTGGTAATGGCAACTGGACCAAAATCCCATGCCAAGCTGGATCTTGATTGTATTTAGCAATCAAGTCTAACAATTCCTCTTGAGTAATGGTATCTGGAACTCGCACTACTTCGCTACGGAAACCAGCCGCAAGGGCAGAACGTTCCTTGTTGCGAACGTAGACTTGGCTGGCTGGATTGTTCCCAACCAAAATCACTACCAAACCAGGCACTAGTCCCGTTTCTTCCTTTAATTTTGCAGTCTTTTCAGCCAACTGCCCCTGCAATTTGGCCGCTAAAGCTTTCCCATCAATAATCTGTGTCATATCAATTCTCTTTTCTTTCAAATATCTTCCATTATACCAAAAACTGCCAGCACCCTCTAACACTTCTTTCCTAGGCTATCCTATAGTTTCAAACTATAAGAAAAAGCTCAGGTCGAGCTTTTCACTAATCTTGTCTTGAAATTTTAAAATAGATTATAAAACCTTACTCAAGAAGTCTTTAGTCCGTTGTTCTTGGGTTTGCTCAAAAATCTGCTCAGGTGTTCCGTCTTCAACAACCACACCGTCTGCCATAAAGATGACACGATCTGCCACCTCACGGGCAAATCCCATCTCATGTGTTACGATAACCATAGTCATTCCTGACTTGGCAAGGTCTTGCATAACAGCTAGAACTTCTCCAACCATCTCAGGGTCCAGGGCTGAAGTTGGCTCATCAAAGAGCAAAACATCTGGTTCCATAGCCAACCCACGAGCGATGGCAATCCGTTGTTGCTGGCCACCTGACAAACTCTGTGGATAAGCAGTTGCCTTATCTGGTAAACCAACTTTTTCCAAAAGTTCCTGAGCTCTCTTCTCAGCAACAGCCTTGCTTTCACCTTTGGTCTTGATAGGTGACAAGGTGATATTTTCCATCACAGTCATATTAGAAAAGAGGTTAAATTGTTGGAAAACCATGCCCATCTTCTCACGCATGGCAAAGAGGTCATTCTTCTTGTCCGTAATATCGACTCCCTCAAAGATAACCTTCCCCTTAGTCGCTTCTTCCAACAAATTCATAGAGCGAAGCAAGGTAGATTTCCCGCTCCCTGAAGGACCGATGATAACGACAACTTCTCCTCTTTTAATCTCGAGGTTGATGCCCTTCAATACTTCATTCTTTCCAAATGATTTATGTAAATTTTCAATTTTTATCAAGGTTTCTGTCATTATTTCTTATCTCCTTGTCCCATACGTTTTTCAAAAGCTTTCAAGGCTACGGTCAAAATAGAAGTCATAATCAAGTAGTAAAAGGCTGCAAATAAAAGTGGAGTCAGAGGTAGATAGGTTGTTGTAGAAACTGTTGTAGCCCCATTCCACAACTCCATAACACCAATAGCTGATAAGAGGGAACTATCCTTGATAATAGTGATAAATTCGTTTCCCAATGCTGGCAAAATATTTTTGATAGCTTGTGGCAAAATCACATAGCGCATCGCATTTTTAGGACGAATCCCTAAAGAATAGGCCGCCTCTAACTGACCCTTAGGAACTGCATTAATCCCAGCACGAACAGTCTCAGAAACATAAGCACCACTGTTCATAGAGATAATCAAAATCCCTGGAATCAGACGAGAAAGGTCAACACCCAAAATTCCAACCTGAATAGTCGGAGCATTGATGTGCATAAGGGCAAAGGCAATCATAATCTGAACCATCATTGGCGTCCCACGGAAAATCCAAACGTACAAGTTGGCGAGCCAAACAAGCGGTTTAAACTTTGATCGTTGCCCAAAAGCCAAGACAACCCCCAAAATAGTTCCCAAAAAGACAACACAGATAGAAATGAGAACCGTCACAACAGCCCCATAGTTAAAATAAGGTAAATACTTAGGTAAAAAAGAAAAATTCATAGTCACACTGCTTTCTAAAATAGAGTACTGTATGATTATAACATGTATTGAATTAAAATTCAAATCTTTTATCCAATTTATTTAAAAATCTTTAAACTAGCAGAATTAGCGAGAAATCTTAGTTTTTTCTAGTCAAGTTGGCCTCCTTTATGGTAAAATAGTAACGATAAGAAATGAAGGAGAATCAAAATGGAATCACATTTGGTTAGAATCATCAACCGCCTTGAAGCAATGGCAAAAGACGGCGGAAATTTAAAACGTAATTTTGAACGCGAAGGAGTTGTTGTTGCAGAAGTTGCATACAGTCATGATGAAGAAAACGGCTCAATCTTTACACTTCGTGATGTCGAAGCTCGCGAAACTTATACGTTTGACAGCATTGACTTGATTGCAATGGAGATTTACGAACTCCTTTACTAATACAAAACAAGCTGGGATTACACCCTGCATGTCTAACCAAAATCCTTTTTGTCTCACAAATAGGATTTTTTTAGTCCAAATTCACAAAAATTTTCATTATAACAACTTCTCAAAGCTGCAATCTTTTTACTTGCTTTACACCCCAATCCTGTTATAATGAGAGTATAGAAATTTGACTATTTTTGACCTTTATATAGGTCAAGCTAAAGAAAGAAATGAGGTAGATGTATGCTTTGTCAAAACTGTAAAATTAACGACTCAACAATTCATCTTTACACCAATCTCAATGGAAAACAAAAACAAATTGACCTCTGTCAAAACTGCTATAAGATTATCAAGACAGATCCTAACAATAGCCTCTTTAAAGGTATGACGGATCTGAACAATCGTGACTTTGATCCCTTTGGTGATTTCTTCAATGACCTAAACAATTTTAGACCTTCTAACAATACTCCTCCGACTCCCCCAACCCAATCAGGTGGAGGTTACGGTGGAAACGGTGGTTATGGTTCCCAAAATCGTGGATCTGCTCAAACTCCACCACCAAGCCAAGAGAAAGGCCTGCTGGAAGAATTTGGTATCAACGTAACTGAGATTGCCCGTCGTGGAGACATTGACCCCGTTATTGGGCGCGACGATGAGATTATCCGTGTCATCGAAATTCTCAATCGCAGAACCAAGAATAATCCTGTTCTTATCGGTGAACCAGGTGTCGGAAAAACTGCCGTTGTCGAAGGTCTAGCTCAGAAAATCGTTGATGGCGACGTTCCACATAAACTCCAAGGTAAACAAGTCATCCGTCTGGATGTAGTTAGCCTAGTTCAAGGAACGGGTATCCGTGGACAATTTGAAGAACGCATGCAAAAACTCATGGAAGAAATTCGCAAACGTGAGGATATTATCCTCTTTATCGATGAAATCCATGAAATTGTCGGTGCTGGTTCTGCGGGCGATGGCAATATGGATGCAGGAAATATCCTCAAGCCAGCCCTTGCTCGTGGGGAACTGCAACTGGTCGGCGCTACTACTCTCAATGAATACCGTATCATTGAAAAGGATGCTGCCCTAGAGCGTCGTATGCAGCCTGTCAAAGTTGATGAACCAACAGTGGAAGAAACAATCACTATCCTCAAAGGAATTCAAAAGAAATACGAAGACTACCACCACGTTCAGTATACCGATGCTGCGATTGAAGCAGCTGCAACTCTTTCCAATCGTTACATCCAAGATCGCTTCTTACCTGACAAGGCCATTGACCTCCTAGATGAAGCTGGTTCTAAGATGAACTTGACCTTGAATTTTGTCGATCCTAAAGTGATTGATCAACGCTTGATTGAGGCTGAAAATCTCAAATCTCAAGCTACACGGGAGGAAGATTTTGAGAAAGCCGCCTATTTCCGCGACCAGATTGCCAAGTATAAGGAAATGCAAAAGAAAAAGGTCACAGACCAAGATACTCCTATCATCAGTGAGAAAACCATTGAGCACATTATCGAGCAGAAAACCAATATTCCTGTTGGCGATTTGAAAGAGAAAGAACAATCTCAACTTATCCATCTAGCTGAAGACCTCAAGTCTCATGTTATTGGGCAAGATGATGCTGTCGATAAAATTGCCAAGGCTATTCGCCGTAATCGTGTCGGTCTCGGTACGCCTAACCGCCCAATCGGAAGCTTCCTCTTCGTCGGACCAACTGGCGTCGGTAAGACAGAACTTTCCAAACAACTAGCCATTGAACTCTTTGGTTCTGCTGACAGTATGATACGCTTTGACATGAGCGAATACATGGAAAAACACAGCGTGGCTAAGTTGGTCGGCGCCCCTCCAGGTTATGTTGGCTACGATGAGGCTGGGCAATTAACTGAAAAAGTTCGACGCAATCCATATTCTCTCATCCTTCTCGATGAAGTAGAAAAAGCCCATCCAGATGTCATGCATATGTTCCTTCAGGTCTTGGACGATGGTCGTTTGACAGATGGGCAGGGGCGCACCGTTAGCTTCAAGGATGCCATCATTATCATGACCTCAAATGCAGGTACAGGTAAGGCAGAAGCCAGCGTTGGATTTGGAGCTGCTAGAGAAGGACGTACCAACTCTGTTCTTGGTGAACTCGGCAACTTCTTTAGCCCAGAGTTTATGAACCGTTTTGATGGCATTATCGAATTTAAGGCTCTCAGCAAGGATAACCTCCTTCAGATTGTCGAGCTCATGCTAGCAGACGTTAACAAGCGCCTTTCTAGCAACAATATTCATTTAGATGTAACTGAAAAGGTCAAGGAAAAATTAGTTGACCTCGGTTATGATCCAAAAATGGGAGCACGCCCACTTCGTCGTACTATTCAAGACTATATTGAGGACGCAATCACTGACTACTACCTTGAAAATCCAATCGAAAAAGACCTCAAGGCAGTTATGACCAGCAAGGGCAAGATTCAAATCAAATCTGCCAAAAAAGCAGAAGTTAAAACTTCTGAGACAGAAAAATAAATACTATAGAAAAGAAGTAGAAAATGAAAATTTTCTGCTTCTTTTTTACTAAAATAACTGTAATTTCTTGACAGCTTGCCCTTTGTCCATTATGATAATAATAACGATACTAGATAATGAGGAAAATGCAATGGCAAACCCAACTTTCGGAGAAAAAAAAGCGAATACAGACTATGTTTCACGCTATGGCGTATATGCAGTTATCCCTGATGCTGAACAAAAACAAATTGTTCTTGTTCAAGCACCCAATGGCGCTTGGTTCCTACCAGGTGGTGAAATTGAAGCTGGTGAGAACCATCAGGAAGCCCTAAAACGTGAATTGATTGAAGAGCTTGGCTTCACAGCTGAAATTGGTACTTATTATGGACAAGCTGACGAATATTTCTATTCTCGTCACCGTGACACCTACTACTACAATCCTGCCTACCTCTATGAAGCAACTTCTTTCAAAGAAGTGCAAAAGCCACTAGAAGACTTTAATCATATCGCCTGGTTCCCTATTGACGAGGCTATTGAAAATCTCAAACGTGGTAGCCATAAATGGGCAATCCAATCTTGGAAAAAACAGCATAAGATTGACTAAATCAAGCTACTTTATTCAAAAAGTGCTATAATAGAATTAGAAAATCGGAGGAAATGTTATGAAGCTTATCAATACGACAAACTCACACTCGCAACTTGTTAAAAGCCAGCTAGAAAGTACCGATGCAACCCTTGTTGAGGTCTATTCTGCGGGAAATACGGATGTTATTTTTACCCAAGCTCCGCTTCACTATGAAATCCTCATCTCAAACAAACACCGTGCTATTCGAGAGACTGAAATCGAAGCCATCCAAGAGTTTTTCTTGAAACGTAAAATTGATAAGGACTCTATTGATGAGGGCAATATCAAAACACTCTACTCAGAAAAATTAATTGGGATTTCGATTCCAATCAAATAAAATTTTGGAGAGATTAGAAAGCTATTGAACCTTATAGACCAAACATAGGTTCTGACTTGCTTTTTAAATTGTCTCCAATTTTTTATCTTGAGATCTTATCATACAAGATTTTATAGACAAATAATAAAAAAGATTTGATTCTGCTTCTCACACAATCAAATCTTTTTCTTTTATTAAAAACGAATCGTTTCACGTGTTTTCTCATACGAGGTAACAAAGCGGTTGGTTACACCAGGCTCTGCTACTTCCAATGCTTGAGAAATCTTGTCAAATGAAGCGTGGTAATCAAATTCTTTCTCAAAAATGTCCAAAGCTTCATTAAAGGCTTCTTGAATGCGCTCATCAAATGAGCGGTAACGGTTAGAATATTGTAAGAGTTGTTCTGTCAAGGTTGCATACTGAACAATATTATAAGTTTCCGTTTCTAAAGCTTCCATATCATTCGTTGCAATTTCAAGAATACGGTTAACTGATTCTATATTGACTAAGTTTTGCTCTAATTCAGCCATTAGATCTTCCGTATTATTACTTGCTGTAAAGAATAACTTCAAGAAAGTTTGTGGAATACCAGGTAGGTTCCGTTTTTCCATATATCTCTTGATTGTATGGAGACGATTAACATATACATTTGCCTTTTGACGTGCATTGATATCATCTTTCTCAATTCGTGCAAGACGCTCACTAACTGAAATCTGTTCATCTTCAATCTCTTTAAGATTTTCCTGTAAAGATTCAAGATTTTCTTCAAGAATTGAATATGCTTGAGTTGGTTCATCTTGATTTGAAGTTGCCTCAATAATAGCAGTCTCAAAGTTTTCTAATTCACCCTGTAAACGACGAACATGACTTGCATCCGATTCAGAAAGTAAATAACTTTTACTCAAACGCTCAATATCTTCTATCAATAAAGCATTATTTTCCTTCATGTGTTGAAGATAAGTAGGAAGTGTTGCTACTAAACCTTCTACTACTTTCTGTGCCGCAATTTCTCTTGTAAAGATATCATAAAGTGCATTAATCTCTTCTTGGATTTGAGTATTTTCATACTCTGCATTATCCAATTCTAGTTTCGCAATATTCTCATGATTTTTCTTGAGAGCTTCATAAAGCAGTTGGAAACGCGCTTCAATATCCGTTTCAGCAAAATGATAATTAGCATCTAAAAGCTTACGGTAACCATCTTCTAAATCTTCCAGTTGATCAGGTAGGTCTTTAGATAATGTTGCTACAATTGCTGGTATACGATCAACAATATGCGTTAAAGCCAAGATATGATTTTCAGCATTATCCAAAATCACAGCAGCTTCTACTGGGTCACCTGACGAATTTAAAGTTACAAACTGAGAAAACTCCGATTGGATATTTTCCAATTGTTTTTCAATTTCAGATAAACCTTGACCATATTCTTCAGAATGATCAGCAACTCGGTGTTGCAACTCTTCAAACAAGTCCAAGGTATGAAGAACACGTCCACTATTTTTAGACTCTTGTTTCTCCAAATCTGCCAAGGCGTTGCGAATTGCCGCAATATCTTCTTCAATCAAGGTAATTTGACTCTCGATTTGATCAATTTGATGACTGGCCTTTAAAAAACGGAATGAGTTATTGTAGCCTTCTGCCTCGAAAAGATTATTTTCGATATCGGCAAAAGAATTAAGAGATAAATCAACCCATTTTTGATTCCATTCACGGAAAGTCACCTGACTTTGTCCAATCAAGTGCATATTTTTTACAGCTTCAACTTCATCATTAACTGGAAGATTGTAGAGTTCTTCTTTTTTCCCTTCTAAAATTGCTAATTTACTTTCATTACGTTTCCGTACATAAATTGCTATAGCATATGAAATCAGCAATAAAATTGCAACTGCAATTATAAGATATATTACTAGACTACCAGACATATTAAACTCCTTTTTTACTTGAAACAATCGTAATGATTATATCATATTTTTTAGACCAAGGGAACTACTTCTCCCGATTTTTTAGACATCAAGTGTACTATAGACGGCATTTTCTTCGATAAATTCACGACGAGGTTCTACTCGATCCCCCATCAACATATCAAAGATTTTATCTGCTTCTGCAGCATCATCTACAGAAACTCTTGCCATTAAGCGATGTTCGGGATCCATGGTTGTTTCCCACAACTGGTGATCATCCATTTCACCCAAACCTTTATAACGCTGAATGGTTGGTTTGGCACGTCCTTCACTATGGCGGGCCAAGGCTTCTTGGAGTTTAATTTCTTGATCCGCTCCTGGCTGGATATATTCTTTAATCTCGCTTCCAACCTTGACACCATAGATTGGAGGTTGGGCAATATAAACATAACCAGCTTCTAGGATTGGTTTCATATAACGATAAATCAAGGTTAAAAGGAGGGTACGAATGTGGGCCCCATCGACATCGGCATCGGTCATCAAAACGAGTTTTTGGTACCGAGCTTTTGAAACATCAAATTCTGCGCCAAATCCTGTTCCCATGGCTGTGAAAAGACTACGAATTTCTTCGTTAGCGAGAATCTTATCCATGCTGGCCTTTTCAACATTCAAAATCTTACCGCGAATTGGAAGGATAGCCTGGAATTCACGGTTACGACCAGATTTGGCTGATCCACCAGCCGAGTCTCCTTCGACGATGAAGAGTTCTGTTTCCGCAGGATTGTTAGAAGAACAGTCTGCTAGTTTCCCTGGAAGGTTGGAAATTTCCAAACCAGATTTTTTACGAGTGACTTCACGCGCACGCTTGGCAGCCACACGAGCCTTAGCAGCTAAAATCCCTTTTTCCACGATGCGCTTGGCAATCTGTGGATTTTCCATGAGGAAATCAGAGAAGGCATCACTGAAGAGGCGATTGGTAATCTTGACCACTTCGCTGTTGCCCAGTTTGGTCTTAGTTTGTCCTTCAAACTGTGGATTTGGATGTTTAACTGAAATAACTGCAGTTAAGCCTTCACGGACATCTTCCCCTGTTAAGTTGTCCTCATTGTCTTTCAGTAACTTATTCTTACGAGCATAATCGTTGATAACGCGAGTTAGTGCCGTACGGAAACCTTGCTCATGCGTTCCACCTTCATGGGTATGAATATTGTTGGCGAAACTCATGACGTTTTCGTGGTAACCCGTTGTGTACTGCATGGCTACTTCGACTGTGATATCATCCATTTCACCATCTGTGTAGATTGGTGTATCAAAGATTACATCCTTGTTCTCGTTGATATATTCAACGTAGCTAGCAATCCCACCTTCATAGTGGTAATGCTTAGTTTGTTCTAACCCCTCGCGCTTATCTGTAATTGAAATTTGAAGACCGCGATTTAGAAAGGCCAACTCTTGAATCCGTTTATTTAATTTATCGAAATCAAAGGTTGTTGTTTCAGTGAAGATTTCTGGGTCCGGTGTGAAGTGAACCGTTGTTCCAGTTCTATCTGTGTCCCCAACCACCTCAAGGTCTGCGACAACATGACCACGACGGTATTCTTGGTAGTGAATCTTACCGTTTTTGTGGACATGAACATCTAATTGAGTGGAAAGGGCATTAACTACTGATGACCCTACTCCGTGAAGACCACCTGAGACCTTATATCCGCCACCGCCAAATTTTCCTCCAGCGTGAAGGACTGTAAAGACAGTCTCAACAGCAGGTCGGCCTGTTTTTTCCTGAATATCGACTGGAATCCCACGTCCATCATCGACAACAGTAATCGAATCATCTGGCTCAATAAAAACTTGAATATGGCTGGCAAATCCTGCCAAGGCCTCATCGATTGAGTTATCAACGATTTCCCAGACTAGATGGTGAAGACCTTCTTTTGAGGTTGACCCGATATACATCCCTGGACGCATACGAACAGCCTCTAAGCCCTCTAAAACTTGAATTTGACTGGCATCATAATCTTGTGCCTGCAGATTTTTGATTTCTTCTGTCATCTTTTTCCTTTTTCTTACATGTCTAATACTTGTCTTAAATTCACGATACTAGTAAACAAGTGGGTAGCTAGTCCTGCAGCTTGCCCAGCTTCGATATCAATCGGTCGATCACCAATGACAAGACCAGAGCTAATCTGATATTTTTCTCTTAAATAAATCATGGACTCAGGATCTGGTTTTCTCTTAAAGCCTGAGCTAGAAGTCACCACTTCTGTAAAATAAGCTGCTATAGAGGTTTTTTCTAAAATTTCCAAGACTTGATTATTTCGGTGAGAGACCAAAAAATGACGGCCACCTTGATTTGAGATATCTTTCAATAAATCAGAAACTCCATCAAATAAAATCGGATGTTCTAGCTCTCTGGCTTCATTTTCCTTATACTTTTCTAAAAAATTCTCTAAGTTGGGAGCGAATGTCTCAATCGCAAAATTAGTAGAAACCTTTAAAGCCTGATAGACACTATCATGGTCTTGTGTGATGCCATACAATGCCAATGTTTCAACAAATGCAGCTGTTGAAGTTTCGTAATTATCCAGTAAAGTTCCACCTAAATCCCAGATATAATCGTGATATTTCATACCCTTCATTATAGCATTTTTTTATGAAAAAAGCGATGATTTCCCTGAGTTTTCCACATAAAAAAACGAGAGGGTAACTCCCGTTTTATTGATTTTTACCAAAGACATCTCGATAGAGCATTCCTGTTCGTAAAGTCTCTGCGTCTCCTCCTAGTTGGTCCACCAACTCGTAGGCAAAGGCAAGGGCTGTTGAGGGGCCTCGACTGGTTGTCAAATGACCATCTACCACTACTGTTTCCTTGACATATTGACCATCAAAGATTTGCTCTTGAACGCCGTCATAACAAGTGTACTGCTTGTTTTTCAATAGCCCTGCCTGATTGAGGGCAATTGGCGCCGCACAAATAGCTGCCAGTTTCTTCCCTTCTTGCTCGAAATTTTGCAATTCTTGAATTAAGGCCTGATTGTCACGCAAATGTGCAGAACCAGGCATCCCGCCAGGAAGGACAATCATGTCATAGTCTGATAAATCACCATCAAAGACACGATCTGCTCTTACTTGGATTGCATGCGAACCTGTCACTTGCTCTTCAAATCCTACCATATCACAAGTAATATTGGCACGACGCAAAACATCCACAACTGTCAAAGCTTCAATTTCTTCAAAGCCCTGAGCCAACATAACTGCTACTTTAACCATGATTTTCTCCTTATTTGATTTGTTTTAATACAACCTTTTTCCGCTTGAATCGGACTTTTCCACTCTTTTCTTCAGCTAGGTTTGTCTGGTAACTCATCGATAAAAGCAAGCCAACACCAATCAAGTTACTGATAATAGCCGATCCTCCTTGCGAAATAAAAGGCAAGGGAATCCCAGTCAAAGGAAGCAAGCCCGTCACAGCGCCGATATTTTCAAAAATGTGGAAGAGCAACATCATAATCAAACCTGTAGAAATATAGGTGTAGAACTGGTTATTTGATCTAAGAGTAATCTTCAACATACGGTAAATCAGCATGAGATAAAGGGCGATAACAAGGACAGAGCCAATAAAGCCAAAATCTTCTGCAATGACCGTGAAAATCATATCCGACTCTCTAACTGGAATAAGCAGATTAGAAGCATTAAAACCTTGACCAAATAATCCACCGCTCCCAATGGCGATTTGTCCTTGAGCCTGCTGGTAAGTGGTTGTTTGGGCAAAGTCAAATGGATTGAGCCATGCCAAGATACGATTGATTTGGTAGGTCGGCATCCCCAATTGATGGAGAAAAGCACGACCGCCCTTACTGATAAAAATGGCTAAGAAACCAGCAACTCCTGTTACAGCAGTCACAAATACTGGAATAATAATTTTCCAAGAAACTCCTGATAGTAAGACGATTCCTGAGAAAATGGCTACAAAAACCAAAGCCGTCCCCAAGTCACTTTGAAGTGCCAAAAGAACTAGGACTGGAATGGTAAAGACAATCATCCAAAAAATTAATAAAAAGTCCAGCGGAACTGTACGTTGCCATTCCTTATGTTTCTTTGTAAATTGGACAATGACACGGGCCAACATGAGGATATAGGATATCTTCATAAATTCTGATGGTTGGAAGAGGGTAATTCCATTTATTGATACCCAGTTTTTGGCACCCGTTGATGCAACTAGGCTTGGATTATAAAAGACGATCGGCAAGACCATGAGTCCCAAACCTAACATATATAGAAAAGGGGTCACTTTCCAAAGAAATTCTGTATTAAAGAGCATGACCACAAAACCAATCACAAGCCCCAAGGCAATCCATGCGACCTGCTGCCCTAAAATGGGCAGAATATTGTTTGGATAATCATGACTAACAGCTATATAGATAGCCACCACGCCAATAACCAGTAGAAAAAATACTGGCAATAGCAAACTATAATCGACTCTTGAGTCGAGAGAACGTTTCATATACACTAACCTTATACTTTCATACAATACTATTTATTCAAAGTTCATTTAAAAATTTATCAACAGCCTCATCAACTTCGGATCGAGAGACGGTTTTAACAGTCGCTTCTTTTGCTAGAGATGCTACTATCTGTTTGCCGTATCGTTTTCCGACGATTCTTCTATCCAGAATGAGGGTTAAGGAACGTTGGTGTTCACGTCTCATACTTCTTCCCAAAGCCTGTTTTAAACGAATAATGGCCATTGGCAATTGATAGTCATAAAAGGCATTTTTCCCTTCTTGATTCAGTTCCTGATTGATCTTTTTCGTCAAGGGTTCTTGAGGATTTTGGAAAGGAAGTCTTGGTACAACTTGAATCACAAAAGGATGACTTGAAAAATCAACTCCCTCC
Organism: Streptococcus sp. 20925_1_24; assembly: GCF_041432335.1. GTDB lineage: Bacteria > Bacillota > Bacilli > Lactobacillales > Streptococcaceae > Streptococcus > Streptococcus mitis_BM. The sequence goes on from NZ_JAPVZM010000012.1 coordinate 40,398, forward strand.
CAGAAACTTGCTGCACCAAGCAGGATTTGCTGTTCTCCTTTTTCAAAGCGTTTCTTCAGTTGATGAACATCGCCATTTTTATACTGGGCTAAATGACTTACAGGGAGTAAATTTGATACTGCCAGAAGCAGGTCTTTGGCAGTAAAGAGAACTAAAATCGGTTGCTGAAAATCTTGAACATCCATCAGCAAATCAGCTACCTCTTGGGCATAGACTTCTAAGGAGGTTTCTGTCACCAGGGGAAAATCTTTGACCAAGACCACTTCTTGATCCTGTGTTTTACAAGCTTCAATCTTAACAAATTTAGCTTCAGGATAACCTAACAGGTCTGCCAAAGAAACTCTTTGACTAATCTCAAGAGTGGCCGACACTCCTAAGACTTGGCATGAATCAGGCACTAAGGAAGATAGAAGAATACGGCCTGATTTCGTAGAAGAAATCTTAATTTTCTTTTGACTCGTTTCAGTTGCTTCAAGCCAGTAATCTCGGTCAGCTGTAAAATAGCGGACCAACTCCCCAAAGCCTTCTAACTCTAATTCTAAAAAATACTGATGGAGATTGGCAAGAGAATCTAAGATATTTTTCATAGATTTGCCAGACTGAAATTGTTCTATCAAGTAGAGGCACTCAAAGCGAATACTTTCTAGTATTCGTTGCTGAACCTTATTTTGCTCCTCCAGTAAAGCCTTATCAAGCAAATCGATAATAGACTGGATATCGTAGGTCTCTTGAAGCAGATTTTCTAGAGCTAACAAGATCTTTTGAACTTCATCAATAATCAATAAACGGTCACTGACAAATTCAGGATTATCTTCAAGTCTGGTTACAAGATAGGCATGATTGGTCACTAAAAGCTTGCAGGTTTGTGCCTTTTCTTGACTACGTTTCCAAAAATCTTCCGTCACAAATAAGCTCTTTGATGATAAATTCCCGTCATGACGAAGATCTGTCAGAAAATGTTGGTAACGGTAGAGTTGCCCAATTTCATCCAAATCTCCTGTCTCTGTCTCTGTCAACCAGACCAAGAGTTGCATTTTAAAGCGTCTAAATAAGCGATTTTCATCATTTTCCTGCAAGGAACGATAAAAGGCATCCAACTTCAGGTAATTTTGTGGCCCCTTTAAAGAATGAATATCTGTACGGAATACTTCCTTGAGACGTTTACCTTCTTCTTCCATTATTTGATTTTGAAGAATCTTTGTCGGAACGCTAAGGACAATCTGACGGTTTTCCACTTGGGACAAAGCGGGTAAGAGATAGCCATAGGTTTTCCCAATCCCTGTCGGTGCTTGAATCAGAGATACAGGCTCCTCCTTCAATAGCAAGCCGACCTCTTTAGCAAAACGTTCCTGCTCCTCCCTCACTTCAAGGTTCAATAGAGAAATGTTTTTAGAAAAATCTTGAGATAGTTTTCGTGACTCCAGGGGAGCTGTAGTTTTCTTGAAATATAGTCCTTGAACTTCGACCAAGTCTGGAGAACTCAGGATGGATTGACTTCGATAAATTTCTTCAATAACCAGGTAGGACTCATATAGGAGGGCGTCAGCCATTTCCAACAGGCGTTCCAAAAGACCTTTCGGAAGCTGAGCCATCTTTTCTCGTAGAAAAAGGAGTAATTCCGCAGTAGCTTGGGCATCTGAAAGGGCTGTGTGGGCGTGTTTTAGAGGAATTCCTAATTCCTGACACAAAATCGGTAAACTATATTTTTCCAGTTCAGGGAAAAAGACTTGTGCCAATTCAACCGTATCAACACGAGGATTTCTTAGCTCATAACCTTCAAAAAATAAATTTTCCGCCAAGAGATTAGCATCAAACTGAACATTATGGGCTACAAAAATCCCATCCTCCACCAAGTCAAAGATTTTTCTAGCAACTTGCGAAAAATCAGGTGCTTGCGCCAGACGTTGGTCAGTTAGCCCTGTCAATTCTTTAATATGAGCATCCAGAGGTTCGTGTGGATTGACATCCGTCGAATAGTGATCGACGATTTTTCCGTCCTCAATCACGACAATTCCCACTTGGATAATTTTAGCCTTACTACCTGTGCTAGTTGCCTCTAAATCAACCACAACATAGCGATTACCAATCGTTTTCATTATAAAAAATTATACCAAAAAAAGGGTCATTTGGCACCTGCAAACATGGGATAATTTTCAAACTCAAGAAGGTTACTTTTCTTAAAAATCTCAGTAAGTCGAGCATCCTAGCCTGCTGATTTTTGAAAATGGTGAGGAAACAAGAAAAATTGAGAGAAGAAATTTTAAATTTTCCTTCTCTCAATGAATCATTTACTTTATTTAACCATATCAGGATCGTAGTCATAGAATCCTGTATCAAGGAATCGGTTTTTAGGGTGAAGTTTACGAACTTCTTCATCCAGCAAGAAGGCTTGGTCATGGCTAAAGTTTCCCTCTTGAATCAAGCTACGCGCTTGGATAAAGAGTTTTGCAATCTCAACAAAGTTCTGACCAGGAGTGTAGAGACCTTCTAGTTTCCAGTGAGTGAAACCATGCTCCACCAATTCTGTCAATTTGGTCATCAAATCAAGGTCGTTATTGGCAAAGATGTGAGTACCATGATTGTCTTCAAAAATGGAATAGTGACTCTCTGGGTCACTTGGCTCAGCCAAGAAGAGGTCACGCTTGCGCGTCTTTTCATCATCGATGTGCGTAAAGTTATAGTAGTTTTGCAAGAGTGGACGTTTAGAATGATGGATGACACTAGCACCGTAAACCAAAACTTCAGCAGGAATTTCCAAAATCTCTGGCATTTTGAAGAGTTCAGCTGATGGAATTTCACGCGCCAAAACAGCCTCAGATGCGCCAGCCTTTTGTCCCCAGAAGTTGATCTGACGACTGCTTGTCACCATGGTTGATGCATCGTAGATGGTTTTAAAGGAATAACCATCGCGATTGACCACATAAAAGACACCTGCATCCCCAATTGTAATGTAATCTGTCTTGATTTCTTCCAAGAAGTCCAGGAAAGGCTTGATATGGTCCATCATATCTTGGTGCATGAGGGCATTGACTGCAACAATCAATTCCTTACCAGCATCATGAACCAGCTTAGCGATTTCACGCAATTGGTCATGACTAAAGGTTGTTGGCAGACGAAGGCCAAAATCTTTCTCACCGACATAGATACGGTCTACGCCAGCTTCGAGTAGTTGTTCAACTTGTTCAATACTTTCAGCAGTTGCTGTAATGATAATCTTTTCCATAAGAAAAATTATACCACATTTCTCCAAAATCAGCCAAGACTTATCAGAGTTTTACAAATAGGAATTATTTCAGGCTAACTTCTCAAAGTGGGATTTAGTCTAATACTCTTCAAACCACGTCAGCTTTATCTGCAACCTCAAAGCGGTGCTTTGAGCAACCTGAGGATAGCTTCCTAGTTTGCTCTTTGTTTTGCATTGAGTATAAAACAGATTTTTATAAGAATAACTAGATAAAGGTAGACCCGGAAGTATAAGAGAGTTCGCCAGTAACAATTTACTTTGTACACTATCCATAAATAGCAAACATCTCAAGCTCCATTAATCTTCAAAACATCATAGATAAAATCTAGTACCAAATTTAAGCAATTGATGCTATAGGATTTATACATTGTTAAAAATTTCTAGTCGTTTTGTTCTTATGATAAGAAAAATGGCATAGAAAAACGAGTATATCCAACTACGGAAATGCTCGTTTTTTTGCTAGTTAGAAGTGGTTTTTTGCTCAGCTTCATTTCTTTTTATAAAATGTATCAAGCAAGCGACCAACTATCTCATCTTTTTTCTATTTCTGTCAATATGCGTGACAGGTAGTAATGATAGCCAAAAATAGCAAGACCAAGCAGAAGGATAAGAGCACCTACTCCCAAGCTGATGGCAAGGATAGAAGAGAGAGACCGAACCAAGAATAAGCTCCCTATTACAAGGGCCATTAAGATTGCACTATAAATAAAAATCAAAACAATTGCTACTATACGATTTGAACGGTTCACCAGGTCCGTAATGTTACTCCAATTGGTTGACAAATTTTTCACGTCCTTAAGGTAATGGTGGCAAGAAAGGATGACACTGGCAAGGATCCATGCCACAAGGAGATAAATCATCGAAAGGATGGGTAAGCCTAGATATAGAGAAAGACCAAGTAAAGTCAGAACTGGTAAAAAGGACTGGACAGCAAATATAATCCAAAATTTCACTTTCACATAACGAGCAAAGTCAAAGGGTAAACTCTTAAGAAAATCAACATTTTCCCTCTCCAAGGACAAGGCAATTGAATGCAGGCTGGTGATATTGTTATTGACAACTGCTATAAAGAGAGCTATAAAAAACAAGGGTAACCAGTATGGAGGATGAATGTCTGGAACTATCTGAGAATCTCGGATTTTGGAAATCAGACCAATCATCATGAGATAAGGAAGAAAAGCACTTGTAAAAAGCACTGTAATCACGCCAGTTCCCTGTCCCAAGAGGGTGAGGTGGTAGCGTAAAACCATACGGAAAAAGCCCTTTTTATTAGTAGTTGAAATTCTCTCCTTATTGCGACGTTCTTTCTTGACCTTCTCCTCACTGTTAAGCAGAATCACGTCATAAAAATGAGGAAGAACCTTCTTTTTGGTCAGGTAAAGCAAGAAAACAGTTAAAGCTATCCAAGCTAACAGACCCAGTATGGCTTCTGTCGAAAAAGGCTCCACTGCTATTTTGTAAAAGATATGAAGAGGATAAAGGAGAAATGGAATGTCTCTAACTTTGTCAACAATACTTCCAAAAGTCGACTGTAGAAAGAGGACAAATATTAAAGGTATGAGAACCCCTATCCCAATCATCACATTCGAAAAAATAGACTGATACTTTCTGAAGACCCTAGTCTGAGCCAAGAAATGTACTGCCACTACCATCACTAAAGTAACAGAGACAAATAATAAGGCCAAGGACAGCAACATCAAAGGCAAGCCCAGCCAAAGAGAAGGAGCTAGCCTAATATAGAGGACTAGAAAATAAGCTAGGATTGGTACAATTCCAGCTAGAGCTGGCAAGAGAACAGACAGTCCTTTAGCAATTATAATCTCTGATTCTTTAAAGGCATAGGGCCTATACGATGCCAAGTCCTTACTCTCATAAAAGACATTGTAAAATGCAGTGAAAGAAGTTGAAAAGGCAAGCACCAGTAAAATAGCAACCATGGTACTAAAAAAACTTGGCATTTCCTCAAAAGGAAAACGAAAGGCTATATTTATAAACATGAAAAGCATCAAGAGACTAGAAAAAATGTAAGAACTTAGGACTCTAGCGGAAACATTTACTTTTTTCCCAGGATTCTTAGCCTGCTTCTTTCGTAGGTTAGCCAGATTAGCTTCTTGAGATGAATAGAGGATATTGATATCAACTAATTTTTTAATGACCTTGAGACGCATCTGAAACCTCCTCTTTTCTACCGGCAAGGCTAAGATAGATACTTTCCAAAGACTGGTCTGGGTGGTCTTTTCTCAAGTCCTCTACGCTACCACAATAAATCAAATGTCCCTTTTTTAAAATGGCAATCCGATCACAGACTTGCTCGGCTACCTCAAGGACATGGGTTGAAAACAAGACCGTCTTGCCTTTTTGCGCATGCTCCTTCATCATTTGCTTCAAATCAAAGGCAGCCTGGGGATCCAAACCAGTCAAAGGTTCGTCCAAAACCCAAATATCAGGATCAGACAAGAGTGCTCCGATGACAAAGACTTTCTGACGCATTCCGTGAGAAAGGGTTTCAATAACCTGATAACGATTTTCAGCAAAATCAAAAACACTCAATAGCCTAGCTAGACTAGCCTCCAAGTCAGAGCTAGTCAAATCATAGGATGAGGCGATCAATTCCCAAAATTCATTGGCCGTTAAACGTAAAAATAAGTCAGGCGAGTCTGCAACGTAGCCAATCTTTCGTTTGATCGCCAAGCGATTTTCCGATAAATCCTGACCGTCTACCAAAATACGACCACTGCTGGGTGAAATGATACTGACTAAAGATTTTATAGTGGTCGATTTTCCAGCCCCATTATGGCCAATCAAGCCCATAATCTCCCCATTTTCAATCTGCAAATTGAGATTGCTCAAAGCCTCTTTATCACCATACAACTTACTAACATTTTGAAATTCAATCATGGGATGACTCCTATCTTTATCTATATTACATACTATTATACTAGCACTTTGATACAAAAAAAATCAATACTTTATTTTAAGTAGTTAAAATAGTTTCCTTCTATCTTATGCAAACGTTGGCGCTAACCAATACTTTATGATAGAATAAAGAACAAGATTGACAAGTAAGAGGAAAAACAATGAAAAATCAAACACTCATGCAATACTTTGAATGGTATCTGCCCCACGACGGTCAGCACTGGACGCGTCTGGCTGAAGATGCTCCACACCTAGCTGATCTGGGGATTAGCCACGTCTGGATGCCACCAGCTTTTAAGGCAACCAATGAAAAAGATGTCGGCTATGGGGTCTATGACTTATTCGACCTAGGAGAGTTTAACCAAAAAGGGACTGTCCGCACCAAGTATGGTTTCAAAGAAGACTATCTTCAAGCTATTCAAGCCCTAAAAGCACAGGGAATTCAACCTATGGCCGATGTGGTGCTCAACCACAAGGCTGCAGCCGATCACATGGAAGCCTTTCAGGTTATTGAAGTGGATCCTGTAGACCGTACAGTTGAACTTGGGGAACCCTTCACCATCAATGGCTGGACTAGCTTTACCTTCGATGGTCGCCAAGATACTTACAATGACTTCCACTGGCACTGGTATCACTTCACAGGTACAGACTACGATGCCAAACGCCGTAAGTCTGGGATTTATCTGATCCAAGGGGACAATAAGGGCTGGGCCAACGAGGAATTGGTCGATAACGAAAACGGTAACTATGACTACCTCATGTATGCCGACCTAGACTTTAAACATCCTGAAGTTATCAAAAATATCTACGACTGGGCAGACTGGTTCATGGAGACGACTGGTATTGCTGGTTTCCGTTTGGATGCCGTTAAGCACATTGACTCTTTCTTCATGAGCAATTTTATCCGCGATATGAAGGAAAAATACGGTGAGGATTTCTATGTTTTTGGTGAATTTTGGAATCCCGATAAGGAAGCCAATCTAGACTATCTTGAAAAAACGGAAGAACGCTTTGACCTTGTCGATGTTCGTCTCCATCAGAATCTCTTTGATGCTAGCCGAGCAGGTTCCAACTATGACCTTCGTGGCATTTTCACAGATAGCCTGGTTGAACTCAAGCCTGACAAGGCTGTGACTTTTGTCGACAACCACGATACCCAACGAGGTCAGGCTCTTGAGTCTACTGTTGAAGAATGGTTCAAACCAGCGGCCTATGCCCTCATTCTGTTACGCCAAAATGGCCTTCCATGTGTCTTTTACGGAGACTACTATGGTATTTCAGGGCAGTATGCTCAACAAGATTTCAAAGAAGTCCTTGACTGCCTCCTAGCTATCCGAAAAGATTTGGCCTATGGAGAACAAAATGACTACTTTGATGACCCTAACTGTATCGGTTGGGTACGTTCAGGTACTGAACATCAATCCCCAATTGCAGTCCTTATCTCAAATAACCAAGAAAACAGCAAGTCAATGTTTGTCGGCCAAGAATGGGCTAACCAAACCTTTGTAGATTTACTTGAAAACCACCAAGGTCAAATTACAATTGATGAGGAAGGTTATGGACAATTCCCAGTCTCAGCTGCTTCGGTAAGTGTCTGGGCAGCCAAGACAATCTAATAGCCAATGATTATAAAGTCAGATCCAATCAGATTTGGCTTTTTTGCATTCACAAAAAGACCTACCCAAATGGATAGATCTTTACTTGATTACAATTTACCTGCTACTGCATCCAACAATTCTTGGATTTTAGCTTGATTGCTTCCTCCTGCCATGGCCATGTCTGGTTTACCACCACCACGTCCATCGACGATTGGTGCCAATTCTTTGACAAGGTTTCCTGCATGAAGGTCTTTTGTCTTGCTTGCTACAAGGACATTGACTTTGTCACCGATAGCGGCAACTAGGACAAGAAGATCAGAGTAGTCTTTTTGTTTCCAGTTATCTGCAAAAGTACGAAGGGCACCTGCATCTGATACAGAAACTTGACTAGCAATGTAACGGTGACCATTGACTTCCTTCACATCCTTGAAGATGTCGCCTGCGGCTGCAGCTGCGGCTTTTTCTTTCAACTCAGCATTTTCTTTTTGCAATTGACGAAGTTGTTCTTGAAGTCCTTCTACCTTGTGAGGTACTTCTTTAAGTTGAGGTGCTTTCAAGGTTGCTGCAACAGCTTTAAGAGCGTCCTCTTGTTCACGGTAGGCTTCAAAGGCTTCCTTACCAGTCACTGCCAAGATACGGCGAGTTCCTGATCCGATCCCTTCTTCTTTGACAATCTTGAAGAGACCAATTTCAGAAGTGTTGCCAACGTGGGTACCACCACAAAGCTCGATAGAGTAGTCACCGATAGTAACAACACGAACTTCCTTGCCGTATTTCTCACCAAAGAGGGCCATAGCTCCCATTTCTTTGGCAGTGTCAATATCCGTTTCAACTGTCTTCACTTCAAGAGCTTCCCAGATTTTCTCGTTGACTTGCTGTTCAATCGCACGCAATTCTTCAGCAGTCACAGCTTGGAAGTGGGTAAAGTCAAAACGAAGGAATTCGACTTCGTTAAGAGATCCTGCTTGTGTCGCATGGTTTCCAAGAATATTATGAAGGGCAGCGTGAAGCAAGTGAGTCGCAGTGTGGTTTTTCATGATACGGTGACGACGATTGGTATCGATTGCCAGCGTATATTCTTGGTTCAAGGCAAGCGGTGTAAGAACATCAACAGTGTGAAGGGCTTGTCCGTTTGGTGCTTTTTGAACATTTGTCACAGTAGCCACAACCTTACCTGACTCATCCAAGATTTGTCCGTGGTCAGCGACCTGTCCACCCATTTCAGCGTAGAATGGCGTTTCCGCAAAGATAAGAGAGGCAGTTCCTTCTGATACAGCTTCTACTTCTGCATTGTCAGCCACGATAGCTACCAATTTAGAAGACAATTGGCTAGCATTGTAGTTGAAGACACTTTCTACAGTGATGTTTTGAAGGGTTTCATTTTGCATACCCATTGAGCCACCCTTGACAGCTGAGGCACGCGCGCGCTCTTGCTGTTCTTTCATGGCTGCTTCAAAACCTTCACGGTCTACAGTCATACCAGCTTCTTCAGCGATTTCTTCAGTCAATTCAACTGGGAATCCATAAGTGTCATAGAGTTTAAAGACATCTTGACCAGCAATGACAGATTGACCTTTTTCTTTCAAGTCAGCTACGATGCCTTGGGCAAAGTGTTGACCAGAGTGAAGGGTACGAGCAAATGATTCTTCTTCGCTCTTAACGATTTTTTCGATAAAGTCACGTTTTTCAAGTACTTCTGGGTAGTAGCTTTCCATGATTTTACCAACAGTTGGAACGAGTTTGTAAAGGAAAGGCTCGTTGATACCCAATTTTTGACCATGCATAGAAGCACGACGGAGAAGACGGCGAAGGACATAACCACGTCCTTCATTTCCAGGAAGAGCACCATCACCGATGGCAAATGACAAAGAACGAATGTGGTCAGCGATAACCTTAAAGCTCATGTTATCGCCATCTTGGTCATAAACCTTACCAGACAATTTCTCCACTTCACGAATGATTGGCATGAAGAGGTCTGTTTCAAAGTTAGTCTTAGCCCCTTGGATAACTGCCACCAAACGCTCCAAACCTGCGCCCGTATCAATGTTCTTGTGTGGCAATTCCTTGTATTCGCTACGAGGAACAGTAGGGTCTGCATTAAATTGTGACAAAACGATGTTCCAGATTTCGATATAGCGGTCGTTTTCAATATCTTCTGCAAGAAGGCGAAGACCGATATTTTCTGGGTCAAAAGCTTCTCCACGGTCAAAGAAGATTTCTGTATCTGGTCCAGAAGGTCCTGCACCGATTTCCCAGAAGTTGTCTTCGATCGGGATCAAGTGACTTGGGTCCACTCCTACTTCAATCCAGCGGTTGTAAGAATCTTTATCATCTGGATAGTAGGTCATATAAAGTTTTTCAGCAGGGAAATCAAACCATTCTGGGCTTGTCAAAAGCTCATAAGCCCAAGTGATAGCTTCATCACGGAAGTAATCCCCGATAGAGAAGTTCCCCAACATTTCAAACATGGTATGGTGACGAGCAGTCTTCCCTACGTTTTCAATATCGTTGGTACGGATAGCCTTTTGGGCATTGGTAATACGTGGATTTTCAGGGATAATAGTCCCGTCAAAGTATTTCTTAAGGGTTGCTACCCCAGAGTTGATCCACAAAAGAGTTGGGTCATTTACAGGAACCAAGCTCACTGATGGTTCTACTGAGTGACCTTTGGTCGCCCAGAAATCAAGCCACATTTGGCGTACTTGTGCACTAGATAGTTGTTTCATATTATCTCCTTATTTACTTGTTTAATGTGATTGGCTTTCCAGCATTTCCACATAGTCAATCGCGACACAGAGGGAAATGACTAGGTCTGCATAAGCGTCCTCAAGAACCGTTACGGTATAGGTAGAGGTCAGATGGAAGAGTTCCTTCTTAATTTCCGCAATCAGCTGATCGCGATCATCCAGCAATTTGAAATTCAAATCCCAGATATTGCCCTCGATACGAAGACCTAGATTATCAAACTCATACTTATCTCGCCAGAAGGTCAACTTCTTGCGAATGACAAAACTCGAGCCATCCTGAAGTTGAATTTCAAAACGAGGAAGCAAGGTCAAGATTTCTTTACTGATCTGACTGACTTGTTCACCATTAGCATCATAGATGGTAAAAGTTTTGGGAATCTTAAAAAATGATCCCTCTACCTGATAGGCGATTTCTCCCCTGTCATCCTTGATAGCGAAGCGTTCGCCTCCAAGACGAAACTTTTGTTTGACAAGAAATGTTTTCATCAACACCTCCAAAAATCAAAAGACAAGCTCATATCACGAAGGGCGAAAAACCGCGGTACCACCTTCATTCAATGAACTTGTCATTCTCTTGTTCTTATGCAATTGTATGATTGAGTAGCATGATTTTCTAGCTTAGATGGCTCGCAGCACCGCCATTTCTCTGGACTAAGACAACTGAAAATCAATTCTCAACTTTCTTATTATAACGTTTTTTTAAGCTTGCGTCAACTGGAAATCATCTCCATTGAATCAGACCAATTTCCTGTATCTTTGATTACTCTTTCAGAATATATTTTTTCTTACTGCCATCACTCTTTTTATCCCAACTTTTATCCCAAAGTTTCGAATTGCTAAATATAGCTACGCAAATATTTGCAAATATAAAGTTTCCTATCACCAAATATATAGACTCAGTTGTTAGGTATTGTCAATCCAAACCATCCTTTAAATGGAATAGTATAGCTGTTTGATTAAAAGTCAAAAAGGTTGACCAAAAACTTTTTTTGAAAAAAGTAGACATTTTTATTATTTGTTGCCGCTTTCTGTAAGGTTAAGCTTAGTATACTACTGGGCAAGCAAATAAGCAACTAGAATAGAAAAAGATATGGCTGTAAAAACTGACTTCTATTAAAAAACGAACCAGCTTGACTGATTCGTTTTATGACTTCTAACTCCTACTTCCGATACATTTTAAACTGTAGGAAGAGGTCGCTATATTTACCTGTCCATTTATGGTCAAATTTCTCATAAACTTCTAGGTGTTTCATAGTTTCAGCATCTGGATAGAAGGCTTTATCTTCTTTTTTCTCCTCTGGGAGCAGTTCCTTAGCTGGTAGGTTTGGTGTTGAATAGCCGACATACTCCGCATTTTTAAGAGCATTTTCAGGTTTCAACATAAAGTTGATAAAGGCATAGGCTGCATCTTGGTTTTTGACTGTTTTGGGAATGACCATGTTGTCAAACCAAAGGTTGCTGGCCTCAGTCGGTACCACATAGCGTAGATTTTCATTTTTCTCCAGCATTTGGCTGGCTTCACCAGAGAAGGTCACGCCGATAGCAGCGTTGTTCTGAATCATGTATCCCTTCATCTCGTCCGCCACAATAGCCTTGATATTTGGAGTCAGTTTATAGAGCTTATCTACTGTCTCTTCCAACTGCTGTTGATTTTTAGAGTTAAGGCTGTAGCCGAGGGAATTGAGCCCCAGACCCAGCACCTCACGCGCCCCATCAAAAAGCATGATAGAGTTCTTATACTCTGGCTTCCAGAGATCATCCCAATGCTCAGGCGCTTCCTCTACCATGGTTTCATTGTAGACAATTCCCAAGGTTCCCCAGAAGTAAGGAATGGAGAATTTATTGCCTGGATCAAAGGACTGGTTGAGGAACTCTGGTCCGATATTTTCAAGACCTTCAAGTTTTGAATAGTCAAGCGGTACCAAGAGGTCTTCGTCCTTCATCTTGTTGATCATGTATTCACTAGGGATGGCAATATCGTAGGTCGTTCCACCCTGCTTGATCTTAGTATACATGGCTTCATTGGAGTCAAAAGTCTCGTACTGGACTTGGATGCCTGTTTCTTCTGTGAACTGAGTCAGGAGTTCAGGATCAATATAGTCCCCCCAGTTGTAGATAACCAGTTTTTGACTATCTCGGCTATTGATTTTACTATCTAAATGCGTCGCAATTCCCCATAAGACGAGGATAATGGCTACAATTCCTGCTAAAAATGAATAGAGTTTTTTCATGCTTGCTCCTCCTTCTCACGTGAGATAAAGTAATATCCAACAACTAGGATAATACTAAAGAGAAAGACAAGGGCAGACAGGGCATTGATTTCAAGCGAAATCCCTTTACGAGCACGAGAGTAAATTTCGACTGACAGGGTTGAAAAGCCATTTCCCGTTACGAAGAAGGTCACGGCAAAGTCATCTAGCGAATAGGTGAAGGCCATGAAATAACCTGCAATGATAGACGGAGTCAGGTAAGGAAGCATGATTTCCTTAAACATCTGAAATTGACTGGCACCAAGGTCATAGGCCGCATGAATCATGTCACCGTTCATTTCCTTGAGTCGAGGCAAGACCATCAAAACCACGATAGGAATGGAGAAGGCTACGTGACTAGAAAGAACTGTCAAAAAGCCAAGTGAAAACTTGAGTTGGGTAAAGAGAATCAAGAAGCTAGCACCAATCATAACATCAGGCGCAACCATGAGGATATTATTGAGTGATAGAAAGGCTTCTTGGTATTTCTTACGAGACTGGTAGATGTAAATGGCACCAAAAGTCCCGATAATGGTCGCAATCAAGGCTGACAGGAAGGCCAAGAAAAAGGTCTGAGTCACAATCAACATGAGGCGACCATCGCCAAACATGGTTTTAAAATGGCTCATGCTAAAGCCTGTAAAGCTATTCATGTCGTTGCCTGCATTAAAGGCATAGCCAATCAAGTAAAAAATCGGCAGGTAGAGGACAAGAAAGACCAGTCCTAGGTAAAGGTTGGCAAATTTTTTCATCGTTCTCTCCTTTCCTTGGTCACCCACATGGTGATGAACATGGTCAGGATGAGAATCACACCGATGGTAGAACCCATACCGTAGTTGTCATTTGTCAGGAAGTTCTGCTCAATGGCCGTCCCCAAGGTGATAACGCGGTTCCCACCAATCAAACGGGTCAGCATGAAGAGACTCAAGCTGGGGATAAAGACAGACTGGACCCCACTTCTCACTCCGTTCATAGACAGAGGGAAGATGACATGACGGAAGGTCTCCCACTTAGTCGCACCGAGATCATAGCTGGCATTGATGAGATTGTTATCCATATCGTCCAAAACATTGAAGATTGGCAAAATCATAAAGGGAAGCTCGATGTAGCTTGCGACAAAAATAAAGGAGAAATCGGTAAAGAGCAACTGCTGTGAACCAATTCCGATGAATTCCAAGAATTGGTTAATAGAGCCATTTTGACCAAAAATCCCGATAAAGGCATAGGCCTTGAGGAGCAAATTGATCCATGTCGGCAGGATAATCAGCATGAGCCAGAGTTGACGGTGCTTGAGACGGGTCAAAAAGAGGGCTGTTGGATAGCTGATAAGCAAGGTCACAAAGGTCACAATTCCTGCATAGAGTACAGAGTTGAAACTCATTTTAAGATAGGTCAAGTTTTGTGACGCAAAGTAGGACTTATAATTTTCTAAACTGAACTGGCCTTCGATATTGAAAAAGGATTGTCCAAAAATCAAGACCAAGGGTGCCAGGACAAAGAGTACAATCCAAAGCATGTAGGGCACTACAAAGAGTTTAGAGCTTGTTTTCTTCATCTCTTTCCTCCTCGATTGCATTGATCAGACCTGCTTCTTGCTCTTCGATTTCTACGTACTCCTCGATACGAGCATCGAACTCTTCTTCAGTTTCGTTGAGACGCATGATGTGGATGTCTTCTGGCTCAAAGTCCAGACCGATTTCCTCACCCACGATGGCCTTACGGGTTGAGTGGATCATCCATTCATTCCCAAGTTCGTCATAAGCGATAATTTCATAGTGAACTCCACGGAAGAGCTGGGTATCCACCTTAACTTGGAGCTTGCCTTCTTCAGGAAGGGTAATCCGCAAGTCCTCTGGACGAATAACAACCTCAACAGGTTCATTTGGTTTCATCCCCCCATCGACCGCTTCGAAGCGTTTGCCGTTAAACTCAACCAAGTAGTCCTCAATCATGGTTCCTGGCAAAATATTTGACTCGCCGATAAAGGTGGCAACGAAGTGGTTGATTGGCTCATCATAGATATCTACTGGCGTTCCAGACTGGACGATTTCCCCATCATTCATGACGAAAATCCAGTCACTCATGGCAAGAGCTTCTTCCTGATCGTGAGTAACAAAAACAAAGGTGATTCCCAATCGTTGTTGCAGTTCACGCAGTTCGTACTGCATGTCTGTTCTTAATTTCAAGTCCAACGCTGACAAGGGCTCATCCAACAAAACCACACGGGGTTGGTTGATGATGGCACGGGCGATAGCAACACGCTGACGTTGTCCTCCAGAAAGTTTGCGGATGGAACGTTTTTCATACCCTTCCAACTGAACCATCTTGAGAACTTCCGCTACACGCTGCTCGATTTCTTTCTTGTCGATCTTACGCAAGCGAAGTGGAAAGGCAACATTTTCAAACACATTCATATGTGGAAACAAGGCATAGGATTGGAAGACCGTATGCACATCTCGCTTGTTGGTTGGGATATCATTGATGCGGACACCGTCTAGCATGATATCTCCTGTCGTCGCATCCAGTAAACCTGCAATGATGTTTAGGATGGTTGATTTCCCTGAACCAGATGCGCCTAAAAGGGTATAAAATTTCCCTTCTTCCAACTCAAAGTTGATATCTTTGAGAACCTTGGTGTTGCTGTCTTCAAAAACTTTAGAGACGTTTTTGAATTCAATAATTGGTTTTTTCAATTGTCATTTATTCCTTCTTTTTCATAGATTAACAGATCAGGGCTCTGTCAGGCCGCCACTACCTCGTGTAGGAGATTAAACTGCCTACATTCTTCTGCACTAACGATAGGCTTTCACCCCCTTTCCATGACATAGCAGCAGCTTTTCAACTACAGCTTCCTACTTGCTTTCACCTAAAATACGGACTTCTCTCTCAAGAGTAACGCCAGAGTGTTCCTTGACTTTTTCGATAACAGACTCAATCAAGTCTTCGTAGTCTTTGGCCGTTCCGTCAGCAACATTGATCATAAATCCTGCGTGCTTTTCAGACACTTCTACGCCACCGATACGATAACCTTTCAAGCCAGCTTCTGAAATTAATTGACCTGCAAAATGACCAACTGGACGCTTAAATACCGAACCACAAGATGGATATTCCAAAGGTTGCTTGAGTTCACGTAGGTGCGTCAAGCGGTCCATTTCCTGCTTGATAACCTGATGGGTTCCTGGGGCTAGGGCAAATTTAGCTGACAAGACAACTGCACCAGACTCCTGAATGGCTGAATGGCGGTAACCAAAAGCCAAATCTTTGGCAGATAGGGTCTCGATTTCTCCATCCTTGGTCAAGACCTTACAAGACTGCAAGATGTGGGCGATCTCGCCACCATAGGCACCCGCATTCATAAAGACAGCGCCACCAACGCTCCCTGGAATGCCACAAGCAAACTCAAAACCAGTCAAACTATGACGAAGGGCAATGCGAGTTGTTTCAATCAAGTTAGCACCAGCTTCTGCTTCAATAGTATAGCCATCAACAGAAACATTATTGAGCTTGTCACACAAGATGACAAATCCACGAATCCCACCGTCACGAACAATGATGTTACTAGCATTTCCAAGAACCATCCAAGGAATATTTTCTTGGTTGGCAAATTTAACAACGCGCGCCAACTCAAAACGATTTCGTGGAAAGACCAAATAATCGGCCTCTCCACCTACTTTTGTATAACTATAGCTATGCAAGGGTTCCTTAAAACGGATATCAATTCCTTCTAAGATTTCAAGCATTTTTTCTCTTACAGACATGTCACTCTTCCTTTTACAAAATTCATTCCATTATACCATTTTTAAGACCATTTGACGACCCTAAAAAAATCTTGGGCTTATTTTAAACAAAAAAAGAGGTTTCCCCTCTTTTTATGATTTTTTGCAAAAGATAGCCTTGGTTCCATAGGCAACCAGAACAAGTTCAAGTGCTAGGACAACTTCAACCAAGACTGGATTGGTCAACCAGCCAACTTGGACTAGAGATGGTGCTAAGTCAAAGAGGGCATGTAGGCCATAAGCTGCTAGGAGATAAATCCATTTCTTCTGACGAACAGCTTGATAAACCCAAACAGTCAAGAGTAATTGGAAACCTAGCGCCAAGATTCGCTCAAAAGCAAGCAAATAAATCTGCCAGACTGATAGCGACTGAATAGTTTTCAACATATTTTCAGACAGTAATTGCATGACCTGTGGATCCTGCGTTTGAACTGCTGAGAGAACGAAGTAGAGATTAAGCAAACTAGTAAGACCTAGGAAAATCAACTCCAAGCCACCATGCCCTAACCCATAGGCCAAGGCGTCTGCCTTTTCCAAACTTCTCTTTTTCTCCAACCATTTGAAGAAAATAAGACGAGCAGTTTCCTCAAAAAATGCTGCCATGGCTAGTCCATAGATGATATAGACAAGCGGATGGTCTTGCAAGAGGGCAATACTACCGTCTTTTTGAGGATGTAAAACCAAGATATGCACTAGTTTTTCCAAAATCTGTGTAGAGACAAAGAAGGCTACAGCCCCCAAGCCCAAAACAGCTAAATTAATCTGGTATTTCTTTTTGGCATACCAAATGCTCCCTATCAAGAAAGCCAGCAACAGCAACATGGTAATGATAATATGAATGGTCATTTTCTTCTCCTATTCCGCCTTTTCAATATCTTTTTTCATCTCGTCAACATTGAACTTAGCAAACAAATATTGACGGTCTTGGACTGGGAAACGTTGATCCAATTGGTCAACAGCTCCCACCTCAATAATGCCTTCCTTGATGACAAAGTCCATAACATGCCCACCGAAGGTCAAATCATCTGAGATGAAGTGTAGATGATAGCCTGCCACACTGACCCCATGGAAAATCTCTGGCGTCCAGAAACCAACGATGGTTCCCGCCACATTGTCGCGACTATATTCAGGTTGATGGGTTGCGACATCAGCAAACTTGGTATCTGGTGTCGACTTGGGAATCATGCGCACATGCATATGCGAAAATTCCCCCCGAATCTTGATAGAGCGGAAAAGATTTTCCCCGTCATAATAAGACTCGATTCGCTCTTCCAATTCCTTGTCTGTCATCTCAAACCGCTGGCGGAAAATGACCTCTGCCTGATGCGGTACCACTGCTGCGTAAGGAATAAGGGCATCTGGTGATACTTCCACAATTTCTGGCTGTTCTCCTGATCCTTTGGCCTGATAAGCCTTGCCATCCAAGACAATCAATTCCCCATCAATGGAATCCAAGGTTCCCAAACCAAGATCACCATGTTCTAGTAATTCTCCCACTGTCATGGTACCACCATAAAGGCCAGCCATCAAGGCTCCGAGGGTATTGTATTGAAATAATTTCACTGGTTCCTGCACGTTCTTATCCATTCACTTTCTTGTCTGTTATTCTATAAATGTTACTCCTAAGTATACCACATTTGCCCCTAGATGTGAACGAGAGAAACACTCTAGACATTGCCAAGAAAGAAAAAAAAAGGTACAATGTAACAAAATCAAGGGAGGTCTGGAATGAAGAAACAAAGCAAGTACCAAGAGGTCGTTTCCTATCTGAAAAACGGCATCGAGTCTGGACGATTTCCGACGGGTAGCCGCCTGCCTTCTATCCGTCAACTGAGCCTTGACTTTCACTGTAGCAAGGATACTGTCCAACGAGCCCTGCTGGAATTACGGCACGAACAATACCTCTATGCCAAGCCCCAGAGTGGTTACTACGTCCTAGAACAAGGGCAACACCAGGATCTAGAAATCGAAGTCACTGATGAACATGCCAGTGCCTATGACGATTTCCGACTCTGTATCAATGAAACCTTGATTGGCCGGGAAAACTACCTCTTCAACTACTATGACAATCAAAAAGGTTTAGAAGACTTAAGACAATCCATTCATAAACTCCTCTTTGACCAAGCTCTCTACTGCAAGGCAGACCAGTTGGTATTGACTTCTGGAACCCAACAAGCCTTGTTTATTCTCTCTCAAATATCCTTTCCTAGCCGAGCCAAGAAAATCTTGGTGGAACAGCCGACCTACCATCGGATGAATCGTCTCTTGATTGCTCAGGGTCTGGACTATCAAACGATTGAACGAGGCATTGATGGGATTGACTTGGAGGAGTTGGAGCGCCATTTCAAGACAGGAAAGATTAAGTTTTTCTATACCATTCCTCGTTTTCACTATCCTCTGGGGCACTCCTATTCAGAGCAGGACAAACGGGCTATTCTTGACTTAGCTGCCAAGTATGGTGTCTATATCGTAGAGGACGACTATTTGGGGGATTTGGACTCTAAAAAGGGCCAGACCTTCCACTATCTGGATACAGAGGAGCGGGTCATTTACATCAAGTCCTTCTCAACCAGCCTCTTTCCAGCCCTGCGGATTACGGCACTCATTCTGCCAAATGCTATTAAAGAAGCCTTTGTGGCCTACAAAAATATTCTAGACTACGACAGCAATCTCATCATGCAAAAGGCCCTGTCACTCTATATTGACAGTCAACTGTTTGAGAAAAACCGTCTGGCTCGCTTGGCCAATCAGGAAGCTTACCAGCAGCAAATCGAGGAAAGACTAGCTAAATATCCTTGTCCTCTTCCTCATTTCCCTCTACACGATGGTTTATTACTAGACCTGAGACCGTACCCTAAAATTGCCAGTCTCAAACACAGTCAACTGGGCTTGGACTTCTTTGAAGAAGCCTACTTGGGTGCCTGTCCTTATCAATTTGCCAAGGTGTCCTTAGACAATCTGGAAAATGTTTTAAACTATTTAAAAACAGAATTGGATTGACTTCCAACTCTGCTTTTTTCTTATACTCTTCGAAAATCTCTTCAAACCACGTCAGCGTCGCCTTACCGTACTCAAGTACAGCTTGCGGCTAGCTTCCTAGTTTGCTCTTTGATTTTCATTGAGTATTATTGTTCAACTTCTGTTAGACTTGCTGCTTTTTCAAGATAACTTTGGTAAGTTCCTTCATCCTTAAGTTTTTGGATGACCTTGTCCACCACTTCTTTCAAATCTGCACTATTTTTTCTAAGGGCAACTGCATTGGCTTCGCCGTCCTTCATCTTCAAGCTAACAGTTGCGACAGCTAGGTCAGCGTTTTTAGCAGCATAGCTAATGGCAACAGGCTCATCCATGTGAACAGCATCTACTTTTCCAGCCTGCAATTCATTGACTGCTTCACCCATATTGGTTAGGGAAGTCAATTGAGCTTTTGGCAATTGTTCCTTGACCATAGACTCTGGAACAGTCCCTTTTTGAGCTGCAATATTAGCACTTTCAAGGCTAGTTAAATCCTTGTATTTTTCTACATCAGACTTACGAACCAAGAAACTAATCTTGTTTTCATAGTAAGGGATTGAAAAATCAAAGACTTCTTTTCTCTCATCAGTAGCACTAATTCCTGCAACTGCTAGGTCAGCCTTCCCAGTTTGAAGACTGGTCAAAACATTGTCAAAACTCATGCTTGAGATTTCCAATTTCACCCCAAGTTCATCAGCGATAGCTTGGGCCATATCAATATCCGCACCGACTACCTGATTTTTCCCGTCAACTAAGGATTGGAATTCAAAAGGTGCATAGTCAGGACTAGTCGCCACAACTAATTTCCCCTTTTGCTTAATGGCCTCAACAGCTGACTGAGAACCATTAGAACCCGACTGGCAAGCTACTAAGAAGAAACTTGCAAGAAAACTACATAAAACAAATATCCATTTTTTTGATTTCATAAATAAACAACCTCTCTGTTAATTTTGTATAATTATAACGCTATCCAAGTTACTTGTCAAGTGTTTTTTGAATTTTTATCTTAAAAATATTTTTTTCATTCAATAAAAGGAGCTATCAGTTGATTTTAAGCTCCTTTTTATACAGAATGAACCTGTTTTATAGTTCGACAATCTTACCTGTTTCAAAGTAAACAACCCATTCACAGATATTTTTGGCATAGTCTCCAATGCGTTCCAAGAAGGCAATCACTTGGAAATAATCACGACCTGTAACGATGGCATCTGGATTTTTCTTGATTTCTTCTGTAGCCAAATCACGAATGCTATCAAAGTAATGGTTGATTTTTTCGTCCATGGCTGCTACTTCATAGGCCTGGTCCACTGATGCATTGAGATAGAGTTCAAGGGCTGCTTCGACGAAGTTTTTGACATCGCGGCCCATTCTCTTGATTTCTTCTTCAACAGCTGGGATGCGTTGCTCCCCCTTCATACGGATTGCTGCTTTGGCAATAGAAACAGCATGGTCACCCATACGTTCCAAGTCAGATACAGCCTTCAAGACTGTTAGAACTGTACGCAAGTCCTGAGAAACTGGTTGTTGAAGGGCAATCATTTCAAATGATTTCTTTTCCAATTTCACTTCGTATTCGTTTACTTCTGCATCGTCTTCGATGACTTCCTTGGCCAAATCACGGTCATGCGTAACAAAGGCACGCACTGTCCGATTGATTTGGGATAGCACTTCTTGTCCCATAGCATAGAACTGGTTGTGCAATTTCTCTAAATCTTCCTCAAATTGAGAACGTAACATCATTTATCTCCTTATCCAAATTTTCCTGAAATATAATCTTCTGTTTCCTTGTGTTGTGGGTTGAGGAACATCTTCTTGGTATCGTTAAACTCGATCAGATCTCCATCTAGGAAAAATCCTGTCTTGTCAGAGATACGAGAGGCTTGTTGCATGGAACGCGTAACCAAGAGCATGGTGTATTTATCTTTTAGACCATACAAGGTTTCCTCAATCTTACCGGCCGAGATAGGGTCCAAGGCTGAAGTCGGTTCATCCAAGAGAATGATTTTAGGACTGGTTGCCAAGACACGGGCAACACAGACACGTTGCTGTTGTCCGCCTGAAAGCCCGATAGCTGAATCATGCAGGCGATCCTTGACCTCATCCCAGATAGAGGCTCGTTGCAAGGCTTTTTCTACCGCTTCATCCAGAACCTGCTTATCCTTAACTCCATTGATACGAAGTCCATAAACAACGTTTTCGTAGATAGACATAGGGAAAGGGTTGGGTTGTTGGAAAACCATACCAATTTCCTTACGCAATTCAACTGTATCTGTACGCGGACTGTAGATGTTGTGGCCGTTGTAAACCACCGAACCAGTTGTAGTCACCTCTGGATTGAGATCCCCCATGCGGTTGATAGCCTTTAGGAGGGTTGATTTCCCTGACCCAGATGGACCAATCAAGGCTGTAATTTCCTTAGGTTGGAAAGATAGGGAAACACTATTCAAGGCCTTTTTTTGATTGTAGTAAACGGACAGGTCTGATACCTGTAAAATCGCTTCTGTCATACTGTTTCCTTTCTATCCAAAGTGTCCTGTTACGTAGTCATTGGTTGACTGTAGTTTGGCATTTTGGAAAATATTAGAGGTCTTATCGTACTCGATCAAATCACCCAAGTAGAAAAATCCTGTGTAATCACTAGCACGCGCAGCCTGCTGCATGCTGTGAGTCACGATGATAATGGTAAAATCCTTCTTCAACTCCAACATGGTTTCTTCAAGTTGAGCAGTCGCAATCGGATCCAAGGCTGACGCTGGCTCATCCATCAAGAGAATATCTGGTTTAACAGAGATAGCACGAGCGATACAGAGACGTTGCTGCTGACCACCTGATAGGGTCAAGGCTGACTTGTGTAAATCGTCTTTGACCTGGTCCCAAAGAGCAGCCTGACGGAGAGAGGTTTCCACAATTTCATCCAAGACTCGCTTGTCCTTAACACCTGCCCGTTCATGGGCAAAAGTGATATTGCGGTAGATAGACTTGGCAAAGGGATTTGGTCGTTGGAAGACCATTCCGATGTGCTTACGCATCTCATAAACATTGATTTCTGGACGGTTGACATCAATCCCTTGATAGAGAATTTGACCTGTTACCTTGGCAATATCAATGGTATCATTCATACGGTTGAGACTGCGGAGGTAGGTTGATTTCCCTGAACCAGAAGGGCCAATTAAGGCTGTAATTTTATTTTTTTCAAATTGCATATCGATGCCCTTGATGGATTCATTTTTACCGTAGTAAACATGTAAATCCTTAGTAGAGAGGGCCACTTTCTCTTCAGGAAAGGTGATGATATGCTTTTCATCCCAATTATATTTTGACATGGCTTCTCCTTTAGGCAGCGGTTAATTTCTTATGTAAATATCTTCCGAGTTTGCGGGCTCCAAAGTTAAAAATGAGGATAAAGATGAGGAGCACGGCCGCAGAACCTGCTGATACAATGGTTCCATCTGGAATGGTACCTTCACTATTGACTTTCCAAATATGGACAGCTAAGGTTTCTGCTTGACGGAAAATAGAGATTGGGCTGGTCACACTGAGAATATTCCAGTTAGACCAGTCTAGGGCTGGAGCGGATTGTCCTGCTGTATAAATCAGAGCAGCAGCCTCACCAAAGATACGACCAGAAGCTAAGACGACCCCAGTCACAATACCTGGAAGGGCTTCTGGAATGACCACATGGACCACAGTCTCCCAACGAGAAATCCCAAGGGCCAGACCAGCTTCACGCTGCGTATGGTGAACGTGTTTCAAACTGTCCTCAACATTTCGAGTCATCTGAGGCAAGTTAAAGACTGTCAAGGCCAAGGCACCTGAAATGATTGAAAATCCATACTCAAACTGAACTACAAAAATCAAGTAACCAAAAAGACCTACAACCACTGATGGGAGTGAAGATAAGATTTCAATACAGGTTCTGACAAAGTTGGTCACAGGACCTTTTTTAGCATATTCAGCTAGGAAAATCCCAGCTCCCATAGATAAAGGCACAGAGATAATCAAGGTAATAACTAAGAGGAAAAAGGAATTATAGAGCTGAATTCCAATCCCTCCACCTGCTTGGTAAGACGAGGATTTGCCAGTCAAGAAAGACCAAGAGATGTGGGGCAAACCACGAACCAAGATATAGAGAATCAAGGATGCCAAGATGGCAACAATAATTCCTGCAATCGAGTAGAGGACAGCTGTTGCAAGTTTATCTAATTTCTTAGCGTGCATAGTTTTTCTTTCCTCTTTCTTTCGTAATCAATTTAATCACACTGTTGAAGGCCAAACTCATCAAAAGCAAGACTAAGGCTAGTGACCAAAGTACGTTATTATCAACTGTACCCATAACGGTATTTCCGATACCCATGGTCAAGACAGAGGTCAAGGTTGCAGCAGGTGTTGTCAATGAAGTTGGGACAACGGCTGAGTTTCCAACCACCATCTGAATAGCCAGAGCCTCACCAAAGGCACGCGCCATCCCAAAGACCACTGCTGTAAAAATCCCTGAACGCGCTGCCTTCAAGGTCACACGCCAGATAGTTTGCCAACGAGTGGCCCCCATAGCCAAACTAGCTTCGCGGTAGTGACGAGGCACCGCACGCAAGCTATCCGTTGTCATAAAGGTTACCGTCGGTAAAATCATGACAAAAAGAACGAAAATCCCTGACAAAATCCCAAAACCAGTTCCACCAAAGACACTGCGGACAAAAGGAACTACGATCTGCAAACCGATAAATCCATAGACGACTGAAGGAATCCCAACTAGCAATTCAATAGCTGGTTGCAAGATTCTAGCACCTTTTGGTGAGACTTCGGTCATAAAAACTGCCGCACCAATGGCAAAAGGAGTTGCGATGAGAGCTGATAGGATTGTGACAATAAAGGAACCCAAAATCATAGGAAGGGCACCAAATTGTTTCCCTGAAGGATTCCAAGTTTGTCCAAAAAGGAAATCAAAGATATTAACTCCATTGACAAAGAAGGTCGACAAACCTTTTTGGGCTACGAAAATCAAAATCATGGCCA
Organism: Streptococcus sp. 20925_1_24; assembly: GCF_041432335.1. Lineage (GTDB taxonomy): Bacteria > Bacillota > Bacilli > Lactobacillales > Streptococcaceae > Streptococcus > Streptococcus mitis_BM. The sequence continues at coordinate 64,956 of NZ_JAPVZM010000012.1, forward strand.
CAATGATGACAATCAAAGACAGACAGGCAAAGGTCAAACCTTTTCCTAGTTTCTCTAGACGAGAGTTTTTTGAGGGAGAAAGTAATTTTTTAGCTAATTCTTCTTGATTCATTAGTGACTCCCTTCTAGTGCTGTCACCGTTCCGACAGCATCTTTTTCAACCTTCATTTCCTTGACAGAAATATAGCCCATCCCCTTAACGATTCCACTTTGCGCTTCATCTGAGAGAACAAAGTTAAGAAATTCTGCCACCAATTCATTTGGTTGACCTAGGGTGTACATGTGTTCGTAAGACCACAAAGGCCAGTTATTGCTTGTAACATTTTCTGCAATCGGCTCATAGCCGTTCAATTTCATGCGTTTAACCGAGTCATCCACATAGGCAAAGGCTAGGTAAGAAATGGCTCCTGGTGTCTGGGAAACAATGTTTTTGACCATCCCATTTGAATCCTGTTCTTGACTCTGCACGGCAGATTGACCATCCATGATAACACTATCAAAGGTTGCACGCGAACCAGAACTTGCCGCGCGGTTGATAATGGAAATGGCTAGGTCTTTCCCACCAACTTCTTTCCAGTTGGTCACTTGACCTGTGAAGATGCTACGGAGTTGTTCAGTTGTCAGATTTTCAACATCAACTTCCTTGTTAACAATAACTGCCAAGCCCGCTACAGCAACCTTATGGTCCACTAGAGCGGATGCGTTGATACCGTCTTTTTCCTCGGCAAATACGTCTGAATTTCCTACATCAACAGCTCCAGACTGAACCTGAGACAGACCTGTACCAGATCCTCCACCTTGGACGTTGACTGTTTTTCCAACGTGCATAGAGCCAAATTCATCTGCTGCTGCTTCGACCAAGGGCTGAAGAGCCGTTGAGCCAACAGCTGTCATGGATTCTCCACGATCAATCCAGCTAGCACATCCCGCCAAAGAACCTGCTAGCAAAAGAGCCGCAAGGGATAGAGCGAGTTTTTTCCTTTTTTTCACTGTTTTTCTCCTTGAAAATAATGGTGAATGCTGTGAATTTTTTCAACTATTTAGTTATGTTTTTCTTTTTTAAAATTGGGAGCCAACTGAAGTTACTAGCTTAATTTTACTAGAAATTTGCTCAGTTACCTTCTCAACAAATTTTGACTTAAAATAAAAGACAATTTGAAAAAATCCATACTTCCACTATAACATAGACAAGCTACTTTGACTAGCATTTTCACTTGAATCTGAGGCCTTTTGGAAAATAATTTTTCAAAACATTTCCAGTCACCTTAGCAAAGCCCAAACCATTGCCTTGAACCAAAACTTGGTACCAACCATTTGGCAGACTTTCCGCCAACTGAACGGTTTCTCCAGCCGCATACTTGACAAACTCTTCTTGGTCAATTTCAACCGACTGTTTGACCTGACTTGGTTTCAAGGCTAGACCAAGAGCAAAACTAGGCTCAAAGCGTTTCTTCTTGAAGGTTCCCAGATGCAGTCCATTGCGAGCAATCTTGAGTTTCCCTAAATCTGGCAAGAGTTCTGGCAAGAGATAGAGTTGATCCCCAAAAGTCTGCAAGATCCCTCTTAGATTGACCTTCAAGTGTTTTTTGGCAAATTCCTGCCATAAGGCAACTTGTTCTCGGCTGAGATTACTCTTACTTGCCTTATATTTCGGTGCTGGATTTTCACCCTTAAACTGTAGATGAGCTACAAACTGACCCTCTCCCTTAAAATGATGAGGGTACATCCGAGCTGTTTCTGGCAAGTCAATACCAGCTACCATTCCATTGATATGCTCTACTGGCAGCAAATCAAAATCATACTCTTCCAGCAACCAATTGACGATCTCTTCATTTTCTTCAGGTGCCCAGGTACAGGTTGAATAAACTAAACGACCACCTTCTGCTAGCATGGTCACTGCATCTTCCAGAATTTCTCTTTGAAGACTGGCGCATTGACTTGGATAATCTAAGCTCCAATAGTCCATAGCATCTGGTTGCTTACGAAACATTCCTTCCCCAGAGCAAGGGGCATCAAGGACAATCAGGTCAAAATAGCCTTTAAAAACCTTGGCCAAACGCTCAGCAGATTCATTGGTTACCACGACATTTGTCGCTCCAAAGCGCTCCATGTTTTCTACTAAAATCTTAGCCCGTTTACTTGAAATTTCGTTGGAAACAAGGAGACCCTGGTTAGCAAGATAAGCTGCTAGTTGAGTGGATTTTCCACCCGGTGCAGCAGCCAGGTCCAAGACCTTCATACCAGGACTGGGCTGGGCTACCTGAGCCACCATCTGAGCAGCGGGTTCTTGCGAGTAAACCAAACCTGTAGCATGCTCAGGCGATTTCCCTGAAATCTTCCCATAGTGGCCCCAAGGGGTTTGAGGAATAGCATCAGGAAAGGAAACTGGCGCTTCTTTTAAAGGATTGACCCGAAAGGCCGAAACCGCTTCCTCCTCAAAAGAGGCAAGAAAATCTCTTGCCTCATCTCCTAGTATCTCTTCATATTTTTCAACAAATCCTTCTGGAAATTGCATTTAAGTTCTTTTCCTTTCGTAAATATAGGACTGAATTTCCTCCTGCATCTCAAGAGGTAGCATCATGACCGGCTGTCTGGTTTGAAAATCAAGCGCTTGGCCAGAAAGGGTCACAACCCGATAGCCCAGACTTTCCCCTAAAATACTAGCAGCAGCATAATCCCATGGTTGCAGATAGGTGACATAGGTCAACAAACGCCCTGACAAAATCTTGGCAAAACTAATGGCTGCACTCCCATAGACACGGACACCGAGGACCTCTCGACTCAAATCAGCCAGCCCCCATTCATTGGTCTCCAGCATACCACTATTCCCTGCAATGAGAAAATCTTCAAGAGGTTTTGCTTTAAAAGGAGCTAGGGGCTTATCATTTAGACAAACGGGAAACTTACCACCACCATGGTAACAATCCCCTTTGACCACATCATAAATCAGACCAAACTGTCCCTGACCATTTTCAAAATAAGCCACCATAACAGCAAAATCTTCCTGCTGGGCTACAAAGTTATTGGTACCATCAATCGGATCAATGACCCAAACCTTGCCCTCTTGAATCGAAGCTCTCAGACAACCTTCTTCAGCACAAATCTTATCCTCAGGATAACGGGATAGAATTTCACCAACCAAGAGTTCCTGAACTTCCTTGTCCAGTCTGGTCACCAAATCTGTTGGAGAGGTCTTAGTCTCAACACACAAGTCTTCCTGCATATGGTCAAGGATGTACTGGCCCGCCTTCTTGATAAGCTCTTTGGCAAATTCAAATTTACTTTCCAAGAGAAATCTTTCCTTCCCCTTTTTCCTTGGCAGCCTGAACCGCTCGGTAAAGCGAATAGCCACTAACTGTTTCAAATTCTCGTCCCAAACGTTTTTCTTCGCTCTTACTTGGCACGACCGCCTTGAATCCTTTATAGGAGTCCAGTAACTTTTTAGCCTCTACCTTGCCCTCATAGGCAGCTTCAACATCATTAAAAAAAGAAAGCACTGAAGCAAGTTCTTCAGTGCTCCACGACAAATCTAGTGGGTAACTATACTGTTTGTTCATTAACTAATACCAGCTCTCATTCTTGCTTCTTTTAGTTCTTGCTTACGATAACTACGAGGGAGAAAAGCACGAATCTCATCTTCATTAAAACCGATTTGCATACGTTTGGCATCAATAATAATGGGACGACGCAAAAGACTAGGATACTGCTCAATCAAATGAAGCAATTCTGATACCGAAATACTTTCTACATCAATATCTAATTTTTGAAAAATTTTTGAACGAGTTGAAATAATGTCATCAGTACCATTTTCGGTCAAGGAAAGGATGTGTTGCAATTCTTTTCTTGTTAAGGGACTGGTCATAATATTGTGTTCCTCAAAGGGCACCTTATGTTTTTCTAGCCAGGCCTTTGCCTTACGACATGAAGTACAGCTCGGTGATAGAAATAGTGTAATCATGCTTTTCTCTTCTTATCTATACTTTGCTACCTCTATTATACAAAAAAATAAAGCGCTTGACTAGAGATTTTTAGAAAAAAAGCCTATTTTTCCAGAAAAATAGACTGTTTGCGAACGATTAATACATTTCTGAATTAGTTAATTCACTCTTAACGATAGTTTCGAATCACACACCTAATTTATACATGTGAAATAAGAACATCTTTCGTTTCACTTCCTACGACTTTTTATGTAAAAATAGCCAAAGAAGCTTTCATAAAGGGCAAAAAAGAGGAGGAAGGCATGAAGGAAGAAGGTCTCTGGCAAAATCAGTATAACAGGATCCTTGGCTGGGTCAAAAAGCCAAGTATCATCTCCCACAAAGAGAATTTGATGGAAAAGAGTAAAGAATTGGTCAAAACCAATCAACACTCCCCCTAGCCCAATCAGTAAAGGCAAAACCACTAGAGCCAAAAGCCCTTTACTAAATAGAGACAAGAAGCCCTTTTTTACAATCCCTTTGACAAAGACGTAAAAACTTGGCAGTGTCACTAGAGCAACTAGCTGCACCAAGTGAAAGAGATTCTTGACCACTGCGAAATGGTGCAGACCAGCTGCTGACGAACGAAAATCTGGCATCTGTAAGACCTGACTAAAAGGATTGGTCAGATAATTCATCAAGATATGAAAGTTGTACTGAATAGTTTCTGGTTTTAAATAGACCCTATCCGTTAAGTTCAGCCACTGAATTTCCAGCGGATAAACAATCCAAGCCAAATAAATGGTCAGAAGGATTGAGAGGGAGAAGAGAAAGAGCATAGAGCCCCAAAAGGTCAGTTTAGTTTTCATCAAAATCCCACTCCACAAGGCTAGAAACCACATGAGTCGGTGCGATTGGCAGGTCTGCCACTTCTTCTGCCTTGGTAAAACCTGTCGTCACCAAGAGCGTTGGAATGCCATTGTCAATCCCTGCTCGGATATCTGTTAAATAGTTATCCCCAACCATAATCAACTCTTCACGTTCCAAACCTAAGTGCTCAACCGCCTTGTCCATAATGATGGCATTTGGCTTCCCGATATAAACAGGATTCACTCGTGTTGCTACTTCAAGCAGCGTAATCAGTGAACCAGCACCTGGCAAAAGACCGCGTTCAGTTGGAATGTTAAGGTCAGGATTGGTTCCGATAAAGTGAGCACCCTTTTGGATAGCCAGAGTCGCTGTGGCAAATTTTTCATAGTCAACTTGCCAGTCCAGACCTACTACCACATAGGAAGGATTATCCTTGTCTTCCACATAACCAGCCGCCTTGATGGCTTCCTTGAGCCCTGCTTCTCCGATGACATAGACCGTCTTTTCAAGCCCCAAGTCGTTCATATAGTCGATAGTCGCCAAAGTCGCTGTGTAGACAGTCGATAGGGGCGTATCGATATTAAAATTCTGAGCCAACATCTCTTGAACACTCTCTGGAGTGCGGGTTGTATTGTTGGTCACAAAGAGATAGGGGATATCCCGCTTTTGCAATTCATGGACAAAAGCCTCTCCAGCCGGGATTCGGTCTTTCCCCTTATAAATAGTTCCGTCTAAATCAATTAAATAGCCTTTATATTTCATATTTTTCTCTAATCCTTCTTCATTTCTTGCCAAGTGATGATAGCTTGGGCATTGGTAGCACCGTCGCTTGTAATCTCATGTTTGCTTTCCAGTCCAGTCCGTTCAACAGCCGATGTAATCACACCACCCGGTCGAACTTCCTTGACATACTTGAGGTTGATTTTCTTGGGAATATATTGGGTCAAAAAGTCCGCTCCCATGACCTCAAAAATCCAGTCCAAGTATTTACTGTTATTGACATGGCCATTCATATCCAAGTCATAAAAACGGACATGGTAATCCTTGCCGACTGGCTCTTCCAAAGTCTCATACTTTGGTCCGCGGATAAGTTTTTTATCAAAATCAGACTGGTAAGGAGCTACAATCTCAGGTTCGACAGCATGGACTTTTCGACTGTCGCGGTCCATGAGAACAAAGGTCGCCATCATGTGGATGAGCTCCTGCCCTGCTTCATCATAAATGGTAAAGCGACGGTAGCAAAAGAGTCGATTGTAGCTCAAAGCTTCCGTTTCAATAGTGATTTCTTCCGCAAAACGAGGCAAACGAACCACCTCAATATCATAATCTGTGATAATCCAGACCAGATTATAGTCTTCCAAAATAGTCTTATCACTAACTCCCAACTCAATCGACTGCATCCCTGAAACTTGCAGGGATAGCAAAATCACATCTGGAAGCTTGATATGACCGTTCATATCAGCCATATCAAAAGGAATTTTCATTTTCATTTGATAAGTTAAGCCCATGATCCTACTCCAAAATAAATCGTTCTGCTACGGTGTCTCCCAAAAAGAGACCTCTCTTTGTCATACGAACTCGGTCACCCTCTATTTGCATGAGACCTTGTTGAACCAAGTCCTTGACAATTTCTCCATAAAGTCCATCGAAAGACCGTCCAAATTTTGCTTCAAATCGCGCCATGGAGACCCCTGATTTCTTGCGAAGGCCCAGGAACATTTCTTCTTCCATTTGCTCTTTTTGACTCAGGTGCTCTTCTGTGATACGCGCATTGCCTTCCTCAACTGCACTGAGATAATGGCGAATGGGACCATGATTTTTATAGCGAACACCATTGACATAACCAGATGCCCCAGCACCGATACCATAGTATTCAGCATTGTCCCAGTACATGAGATTGTGACGACTTTCAAAACCAGGTTTGGAGAAATTAGAAATCTCATAATGCTCAAAACCAGCTCGCTCCAGCTCTGCGATGATGTACTCAAACATCTCCGCTTCCAGTTCCTCCTTAGGCAGAGGCAATTTCCCTCGTCGCATCCGGTTCATAAAGACCGTGTGATTTTCTAAAATCAAGCTATACAAACTCATATGGGGAATATCCAGCCCAATGGCCTTAGCCACATTTTCCTTGACCTGCTCCATGGTCTGACCAGGCAGTGCATAAATCAAATCAATAGAGATATTGTCAAAACCAGCCAGTTTCAGACGGTCGATATTTTCATAAATATCCTTCTCCAAATGACTGCGCCCAATCTTTTTCAGCATCTTATCATCAAAGGTCTGCACACCTAGCGAAACACGATTGACAGCCGAGTTTTTCAAAACAGCTATCTTATCCGCATCCAAATCGCCTGGATTGGCTTCAATGGTCAACTCTTCTAAGGCAGACAAGTCCAAGTTTTTAGTCAAGCCCTTCAATAACACCTCTAGTTGCGGAGCTGTTAAGGCTGTTGGTGTCCCACCACCGATATAGAGGGTTCGCAACTTTTGAATATCATAAGAACGAAACTCTTCCAGCAGATGCTCCAAATAGCTATCTACCGGCTGATTCTTGATAAAAACTTTTGAAAAGTCACAATAATAACAAATCTGGGTACAAAATGGGATGTGCACATAGGCTGACGTTGGTTTTTTCTGCATAGTACTTATTATACCACAAAAGCGAACAATACTTAGAATTCCGTTTAACAAAATCCTAGCATTGTTCGCTTTCTTTATCTAATCATTCTTTGTATTTTATGGATAACACAACTATCAGAATCAATCTAGTTCGTTGTTAAAACACAAAAGAATGAATGTTCATCTGACTAAATTTTTAGTCTTCTTTTTTCTTGCGAGCTACAAGTCCAAATCCACTCAATAGTCCAAGAAGTCCTAGAGATGCAAGAGCAGCATTTGATTCTGTTCCTGTATTTGGCAATACATTTTGAAAATCATTTGACTTAGCTCCATTATCAACAGTAGTCTTAGTATCTACCTGATCTGCATTTGGAATTGGAGTAGCTGGTGCAGGTGTATCTTGACCAGAACCTCCATTAGTGTCAGGTTTGACTGGCGTATCAGGTGTCACTGGTGCAACTGGATTTGTATCTGTTGGTGTTGCTGGTGTTACCTTAGCTGGAGTTTCTACTGGAACTTCTACAGCTGGTTGACCTGGTTCTGTAATCTTACCTGTACCTGGAACTT